>JBEANZ010000807.1:0-10146 GCA_041165185.1 Verrucomicrobiota bacterium
TGGCCCCGGACGCCCCGGACGTCTTGATCAGCCAGGGCTATTACCTGAGTTTCCTGGTCGGCGACTACGCCCGCGCCGCTGCCGCGTTTGAAAGGGCGGCGCAGCTGCAACCCAACTCCCCCGATCCGCTCATTGGCCTCGGCCAACTCCAGCGACGCGAGGGAAAATGGAGCGAGGCTCTCGCCAATTTGCGTCGCGCCGTCGCCCTCGACCCGGCCAACGCGGACGCTTCTGTAGAACTATGGACCCTGCTCGTTGCCGGGCGGCGTTACGAAGAGGGTGTGGCCGAGAAGCGGCGAGCCTTGGCCTTGGGAGCGCTGCTCCCGAGCGACGCGGTCAAGTATGACGAGGCACGTTTTGTGTATATGCACACCGGCTCGACGGTCGACCTGGAGAAATACGTGAATCACCCTGGCCGGCTCTTCAGTTTTGGCCGACAGCACGAGAAATTTGCCGACGCCGTCTTCGAGCTCCATAAAGGTGCCTCCCCGCCCGGACCGTCGTTTACCGGGGATTGGGCGTTCAACGGCCTGCACGTCGCGGTGTTGCTGGCGGGCAAGGGGCGGATCGCCGAAGCGCGCGCGGTGCTGGAGCACGCGTCGGCCAACCTGCGGGCCCGGCTGGCGCTCGACGAGACGAACGTCAGTTTGTTGTGCGACCTCGCGTGCGTCGAGGCGGTGCTGGGGCACCCCGAGGAGGCGTTGCGGGCGGCGCGGCGTGCGGTGGAGTTGGTGCCCACCGAGAAAGATCACTGGGAGGGCCCGCACGTGGAGGAAAATCTGGCCTTCGTCTATGCGTGGACCGGCGACAAGACCCGCGCGATCGAAACCTATGCGCGGTTGTTGCAGATCCCCCATGTGAGCCCGCGCATGGCCGGGAATACCGTCCATGTCATGCGCAACGCTCTCTGGTTCTCCCCGCTGCGCGGCGACCCGCGCTGGGAGGCGCTGCTCGCCGACCCGAAGAACAACGCGCCGCTGTTCTGATGCTCGAGTTGTGGACTGGACGTCCTGCCCCGTGGATCGAACAACAAAAGGTTACTCGCTGTTTTCGATGGGTCGGTGGCGGGTTTGGAAGCCCCGAAGGGCGAAAAATTGAAAGCCCTGGAGCAACGCGCTGGGTAATGGCCCGCCAATTATCCAAGCCCTGAAAGGGCGAAACCCGACGTGGGTGTCGCACATTCAGGGCGAAGATATTCTCCCTATCCGATTCCCAAGGCGTTGCTCTGGGCTATCGGCTCTCGCCCCTTCGGGACCCTGCGCAGGCCCCATCGACCGGCTGGAAGCAGCGAAGAACCGGTAAGCGGCTCCGGCCCGATCAGAACAGCGAGCGAGTTAGCCCGCGAAGTTGGCCGCCCAGGTCGGCAGCATCTTCATCACCGCCCCGAAGTCGCTCCCGTGCGCGATCAGGCGCGCGCCTTGGCGCGTGAGCTCGGCGATGTCGTCGGGCGTGCCCGACGGGCGGCCCCACGCGACGCCGGCCTTCGCCGCGGCGGCGGCGACGGTCGCCTGCGCCGCGACCATCTTCGGGTTGGTCCAGTCGAGCGGGCAACCGAGCCGCAGCGAGAGGTCGCCGGGGCCGATGAAGAGGCCGTCGATGCCGGGAGTGCCGGCGATGGCGTCGATGTTGGCGAGCGCCTCCGGCGTCTCGATCTGGACGATGAGAAACGTGTCGGCGTTGGCGGCGGCAGGGTAGGTGAGGGTGCCGTCGAGGTAGAAATTGTTGTCGAGGCCCGCGCCGTCGAGGCCGCGCTGGCCGAGGGGCGGGAACTTCACGGCCTGCGCGATTTTCGCGGCGTCGGCGGCGGTGTTGACGAGCGGACACATGAGGCCGGTCGCGCCGTCCTCCAGCAGGTGGTAGAGTTCGGTGGCGTTGCGCGAGCCGGTGCGGACGATGCAGTCGATATTGGCGAGGTGGTGCATCGCGATCAGGCGTTGAAGCTCGTGGCGCTCCCACGTGCTGTGTTCGCTGTCGAGCCAGATGGCGTCGAAGCCGGCCTTCGCGGCGTGCGCGGGCATCATCGTGGTCGGGTAATACATGCACGCGATGCGGGCGGGTTT
Source organism: Verrucomicrobiota bacterium (assembly GCA_041165185.1). Taxonomy (GTDB): domain Bacteria; phylum Verrucomicrobiota; class Verrucomicrobiia; order Opitutales; family Opitutaceae; genus JBEANZ01. The sequence goes on from JBEANZ010000807.1 coordinate 2,061, forward strand.
GTTTTGGCGGAGGCGGGAGCGGATGAGGGACGGGCGCATGGGGAGAGTGGTGGCGACGCTACGCGGCGCGCCACGTGGACGACAACCGGCGAAACCGTGGCACGTGATGTGACCAGTTCGCGGACGTTGTGCGCGGCGTGGCGAATCGCGAAAACCGCCCCGCACTTCCGGCCTCGCCGCCGGCGGAGAATTTCGCCCACGTTATGCCGTCGGTTCCCCAGACCCCCATGTTTCGCTTTCTCGCCCCCTGTGGTTTCGCCCTCGCGCCGTTGCTCGCGGTCGCGGCGAGCGGCACGGCGTCATCATCGTCGTCGTCGAGTGGCTGGACGCGCCGTCCCGCCTATCCGCTGCCGCCGGGCGTGGCGGGCGCAATAGCCGGCGCCCACGGCGGCGTGCTCATCGCGGCGGGCGGCGCGAATTTCCCCGACAAGATGCCGTGGGACGGTGGCAAAAAAATCTACTACGACGAAATTTTCGTGATCGCTCCCGGCGACACGGCGTGGCGCTCCGCCGGCAAACTCCCCGAGCGCCGCGCCTACTCGGCCAGCGTCTCGCTTGCCGATGGCGTGCTCGTGCTCGGCGGCGAAAACTCCGAAACGATTTTCTCCGACTCGCTCCTGCTCCGCTGGGACGGCCGCGCGGTCGTCGTCGAGCGTGGCCCCGCGCTGCCCGCACCGCGCACGAGCCAAGTCGCCGCCGTGCTCGACGGCAGCGTCTACGTCGCCGGCGGCTACGCGCCCGGCGCGGTGCGGGTGAGCACGGGAGATTTCTGGCGGCTCGATCTCGCGCACCGCGCGGCGGGCTGGAAGAAACTTCCGTCTTGGCCCGGCCCGACGCGCGCGCAGGGCACCATCGCGGCGCTCGACGGAGCGATCTATTTGATCAGCGGACTGGAAATGGTCGTCGGCGCCGACGGCAAAGGAAAGCCGACCTACCTCGCCGACGCGTTTTGTTTCCGTGCAGAAAAATGGGAGCGGTTGCCCGACCCGCCGTGGTCGGCCGTCGCGGTGCCTTCGCCCGCGCCTGTGACGCCTTCGCCCGCGCCCGCACGCATCTGGATGCTCGGCGGCGTCGACAGCCGGCTCGTCGGCAAACAACCGCGCGACACGCGTGTGCCGGATCACATCATGTATTTCGACGTCGCGGCGCACGCGTGGAAAACCGTCGCGGAGCGCTGGCCCGACCCCGTGGTGACCGCGCCTGCTGTGCAATTCGGCTCTGAGTGGTGGATCGTTTCTGGCGAAATCATGGCGGGCGTGCGCACGACGAGCGTGTGGTCGTGGCAACCGGGCGCGGTCCGATGACGGCTTCTGCTCAGGCTCCCGCTCCATTCGCCTGGCGCCCGTGGCTCACGGTCGCGCTCCTGTGGTTCATCGCGTGCCTGAACTACATCGACCGAAACATGATCACGACGATGCGGCAGTCGATCGTCGGCGCGATTCCGATGACGGATGCGCAGTTCGGTTTGTTCACCGCGGTGTTTCTCGGCGTGTATGGCGTGATCGGTCCCTTCGCGGGATTTCTCGCGGACAAGTTCAACCGCAGCCGCGTGATCGTCGTGAGCCTCGTCGTGTGGTCGGCCGTCACGTGGCTGACCGCGCACGCGACGACCTACGGCGAACTGCTCGCGACGCGCGCGCTCATGGGGATCAGCGAGGCGTTCTACGTGCCGGCGGCGCTCGCGCTCATCGCGGACTATCACGACGCGCGCACGCGCTCGCTCGCGACCGGCGTGCATCAAAGCGGCATCATGGCCGGCGCGGGTCTCGGCGGTCTCGGCGGCATGATCGCGGAGAAATTCGGCTGGGCGCAGGCGTTCTCGTGGTTCGGCCAGATCGGGATCGCGTTCGCCGTGCTCGCGGCGTTTTGCCTGCGGGATTGCGGGCCGCACACAGCGGCGACGGCGGCATCAGCGTCCGCACCGGCATCGGGTCCGGGAAAAGTTAATCTGGCCGAAGCCATGCGGAGTCTGTTTTCGAGCCGGGCGTTTCTGCTGGCGCTCGGCTTCTGGGGCCTACTCGGTGCGAGCGTGTGGGCCGTGATCGGGTGGATGCCGACCTACCTGACGGAGCATTTCAAAATGACGCAGGGCGCGGGCGGGCTTTCGGCGACGGGATATTATCAGGCGGCGTCTATCGTCGGCGTTTTGTTTGGCGGTTGGCTCGCGGATCGGTGGGGGCGCACGAATCCGCGCGCGCCGGTGCTCGTGCCGTTCATCGGGCTGTGCTGCGCGGGGCCGGCGATCTTGCTCGCGGGGAGCACGGACGTGTTTCCACTGGCCATCGCGGGGCTGATGGTGTTCGGCCTGATGAAATCGTTCACCGATGCCAACATGATGCCGATCCTCATCCTCGTGTCGGACCGCCGCTACCGCGCGACGGGCTACGGCGTGCTCAACCTCTGCTCATGCCTCGTCGGCGGCCTCACCATCTACGCCGGCGGCGTCCTGCGCGACGCGAAGATCGACGTGAGCCGGATTTTCCAGGCTGGCGCCGCGAGCGTGGTCGTGTGCGCGGCGATCCTCTACCTCGTGCTGCCGCGCGGTGGAAACGCCGAGTCGGGATTGAAACCATGAAACTCACGGCCGTTTTTTTCGGACTGCTCCTTGGGCTCAACGCGATCTGCGCGCGCGCCGAGATCGTGTTGCAGGAAAACGTGCGCGCGGTGCCGGCGAATTCCCCGCAAGGGCCGTTTGTGCGCGCGGGCGACGGCGCGATCTGGGGCGTCGATCCGAAGGGCGCAATCGTCTCGCGCGACGAGGGGAAGACGTGGACGGCGCGGGAGATTTTCGACGGCGCGAAATTCGAGGCGAGCGGCGAACGCGCGCTCGTGCGCACGCGCGAGGGCGTGCTCGTGTATGCGTTTCTCAACCGGAAGGAGATGGTCTTCAAATGGGACGACGCGAAGGGCGGGCCGCAGGAAGGCTGCCGCTTGCCGGTCTACACGATGCGTAGCGCCGACGACGGAAAGACTTGGGAGGCGCCGATGCTGATTCAGGAGGGCTGGTGCGGCGCGGTGCGGCAAATGATCCAGCTGCGCAGCGGACGCGTGCTGCTCGTCTGCCAGCTGGCGGCCGCGAATCCGGGCCGACACGTGACGATCAATTATTTTTCCGACGACACGGGCCGGACGTGGCGCGCGAGCGACCGCATCGACGGCGGCGCAGCGGGCAACTACTCCGGCAGCGGCGGCGCGGTGCCGGCTACCACGCACGGCGGCATGATCGAGGGCACCGTGCTCGAAAAACGAAACGGCGAGCTCAAGCTGCTCTACCGCACCCCGCATGGGTGTTTTTTCGAGAGCACGTCGAAGGACGGCGAGAAATGGAGCGCACCCGCGCCCTCGATCATTGAGGCCAGCGATTCGCCGGGCATGATGGTGCGGCTCGCGAGCGGGCGCGTGGCGCTCGTGTGGAACCGCTTTCGCGATCCGGTAAAACGCCTCGCGCGCCGCGAGGAGCTCTCGATCGCGTTTTCGGAGAACGACGGGCTGACGTGGGCCACGCCGCAGATCCTCGCGCGCAACGCGACGCCGGTGGGCGCGAAGGAGTCGCAGTTTTGGATATCGTATCCCTACGTGTTTGAGCCGGCGCCGGGGCGGCTGTGGATTTCGACGATGCAGGGCGCGCTGCGGGTGGCGTTGGAGGAAGAAGATTTTCTCGCGCCGGTCGCCTCGCCACTCGACGGCGCCGCCGTGCGCATCATCGCGCTCGGCGATTCGATCACGAAGGGCGCGCGCCCCGGCGTGGCACCGGGTCAGGCGTTTCCGGCCGTGCTGCGAAATCTCCTGCGCGAGCGCGGCGTGCGCGCCGACGTCCACAACGTCGGCATCGGCGGCGAACGCACCGATCAGGCGTTGGAGCGACTGGAGCGCGACGTGATTTCGCAGCGTCCGCACGTCGTCGCGATCATGTATGGCACGAACGACGGCTGGGTGGACGCCGGCAAGACCGAGTCGCGTCTCTCCCTCGAGCGCTACACGGAAAATCTTCGCGCGCTCGTCCGGCGGCTGCGCGCCGCGCGCATTGAGCCGGTGTTGATGACCGAGCCGAAATTCGGCGAAGACAACCGCCGCAACGGCCTCGACGAAGACCCGAACGTCCGCCTCGCCCGCTACGTCGACACGTGTCGCGCCGTGGCGCGCGAACTCGACGTGCCGCTCGTGGATCATTTCGCGGGCTGGACGGAGGCGCAGGCCGGCGGGCGGCGCTTGCAGGCGTGGACGACGGACGGCACGCATCCGAACATCGAAGGCCACGCCGATCTCGCGGCGCGGGCGTTGCCGGTGGTGGAGAAAATCGCGAGACGTTTCGCGGACAAATTATGAGGATCCCAGCGAATTTTTGCGAATTGATGGCCGCGTATTTCAAAGCCCCGAAGGGGCGAAATTCGATAGCCCAGGGCAACGCCCTGGGATCGGAGCGTGAGATTGTTTCGCCCTGTAGGGGCGACACCGCGGGCGGAGTTACGCCCTTTCAGGGCTTCGATCTTTCTTTGGCCGTTTCCCAGGGCGTTGCCCTGGGCTGTCTCCTTTTCGCCCCGTTGGGGCTCGCATTCCCCAACCTCTGCCCACCGGGAACCGCACCGGAAAAATTATGAAAACCTCGCTCCTATCGCTCCTCCTCGGCGTGTGCGCGCCGCTCGCAATTTCGACTTCGGCGGCCTTCGCCGCCGCGCCGCCGCCCGCGCCCGCGAAAATCGCCGCGCGCTCGACTCTCGAATTGCCACCTGGCCCCGGCAACCCGCGCAACAGCGAGGGGGCGTTCGCCGACCTCAAGGATGGACGCATCCTTTTCGTTTACTCGCACTTCGTCGGCACGTCGTCCGGCGATTCCGCGAAGGCCCGGCTCGCCGCGCGCACGTCGGCCGACGGTGGCGAGACGTGGTCCGGCGACACGTTCATCGCCACCCCCGAGGAGGACACCGTGATGAACGTCATGAGCGTCTCGCTCCTGCGCCATGCCAACGGCGACCTCGGCATTTTCTACCTGCTGCGCCGGAGCTGGCACGACATGCGGATGGTGTGCCGCCGCTCAACCGACGACGGTGCGACGTGGAGCGCGCCCATCAGCTGCATGGCCGCCGCCGGTTACTATGTGGTCAACAACGACCGCGTCGTCCGCCTCGCCTCGGGCCGGCTGGTGATCCCGGCGGCGCTGCATCCGTCGCTCGGCGATCGCAACGAGTCTTCGGCGGTGGACTGGCGCGGCGTCGCGAAATTTTTCCTGTCCGACGACGATGGCCGCACGTGGCGGCAGGCCGCGGGCTACGCGACGTTGCCGGTCGCGCACACGAAGAGCGGTTTGCAGGAGCCGGGCCTCGTCGAACTCGCGTCCGGCCAGCTCTGGGCTTGGGCGCGCACCGATCTCGGGCGGCAATACGAGTTGTTTTCCAGCGACGGCGGCGAGACGTGGAGCGTGCCCGCGCCGTCGCGTTTCACGTCGCCGAACTCTCCACTCTCGATGAAACGCCTCCCGCGCGCAGGCGCGACGGGCGCGGAAAAGCTCCTCGCGATCTGGAATCCCGGTCCGGCTTACGAGACGCGTCCGCAGCGGCGCGTGGGCGGCGACCGCACGCCGCTCGTGCTCGCGACCGGCGCATCGCCCGCCGGCGCGTGGACGCGCGCCGCGATCCTCGATGGCGACGATCCGGCGGTGGACGCCGGCTTCTGCTACACGGCGATTCACTTTACGAAGGACGCGGTATTGATGGCGTATTGCGCCGGCGGCGAAGTGGACAAGAGCCGCCTCGCGCGCATCCGCATCCGCAAGGTGCCGCTCGCCGCGCTGCCGTGACGGGCCACGGCCGTCGTTCGCCGGCGTGGTCACAAGCTGTTACCTCCCAAATGCCCTCGGCCACCCGCGTCGCCGCCGCACCTTTGATCCGACCTCGCGTTTCGCGTGGCTGCCGCCCGCAGCCGACCAAGCCACCACTCCCATGAAAACGAAAACCAGCCCGTCGGTTCGGATTTTCGGCCGCCTCGCCGTTCTTGCCCTCGCCTTTTTCTGCGTCGCTCCGTTCGTCCGCGCGCAGGGCGCCGCCACCGGTTCCATCGAGGGCCGCGTGCGCAACGCCACCAACGGCGCCGCGCTCAACAACGCCCGCGTCACCGTCGAGGGCACCACGCTCGAGGCGCTCACTAATGCCGACGGCGAGTTCCGTCTCGCTGGTGTGCCGCCGGGCGCGGCGCGGCTGCGCGTTTCCTACACGGGCCTCGAAGCGCAGTCGGCCTCGCTCAACGTCTCCGCCGGTGCCGCGGCGAGCCGCGACTTCGAACTCTCGTTCGCGCGCGGGCAGACCAACATGGATGCCGTTGCTGCCGACAAGAGCGCCGGCCTCGTGAAAATGGAGAGCTTCGTCGTTGAATCCACGCAGCTCAGCGCGGCCGCCGCCGCGGTCAACGAGCAGAAGATGGCGCCCAACATCAAGAACGTCGTCGTCCTCGACGAGATCGGCGACCTCGGCGACGGCAATATCGGCGAATACCTGAAATACACGCCCGGCATCTCCATCGTCAGCGGCCCGCAGACCGCCGCCACCGCGTCCATCCGCGGTCTGCCCGCGAGCGGCATCGTGTTCATGATCGATGGCGCGGAAGTTTCGTCACCGTCGGCTGACCGCAACTTCGACCTCGCGGTGAGCAACTCCGCCAGCGTCGATCGCGTCGAGATCACCAAGGTGCCGACGCCTGATCGCCCGGCCAACGCCGTCGGCGGCACCGTGAACATCGTCGGCAAAAGCGGTTTCTCCAGCCCGCGCCGCAGCCTCCGCATTAACACCTACGGCGCCTACAATTCTGACCACCGCCTCTCGCCGCCCGGCCTCAACGAGCGCGTCGGCAGCGACCGCACGTCGAGCGCGCGCGCGATCCAGCCGGGCATCGACGTCAACTACGCGCACCCGGTGAACAAGCAGTTCGCGTTCACGCTCAACCTCAGCCAGCTCACTCGCGTCTACGACATGGATTACGATTCGCCGACGTGGGATCTCATCCGCGGGGTGCAGACGACGAACCTGGAGCAAAACGTGTTGCAGACCACTGAGCGTCAGCTCGCCTCGACGACGCTCGACTGGCGCCCGACGCGGCAGGATTCGCTGCGACTCAACATCGAGTTCGTGAACATCAACACGCCCACGCGCCAAAACGTGTTCACCACCGTCTGGGGCGCGGGCGCGACGGGCGACGCGGAGTTCACGCAGGGCGCCGCCGCCGGCAACGACATCGTCCGCCAGACCATGACCTACGGCGACCGCACGCGCGGCACGACTTCCGCCGTGCTGCGCTGGAACCACGACGGCCGCCTCTACAAAATCGACGCCAACGCGAACTTCTCGAACAGCTGGGACAAGCGAAAGGACATCGAGAACGGTTTCTTCCGCACGGTCGGAAATTTCCAGGTCGGCAACCTCATCATCCGCGCCGACGGCCTCGACGGCATCTACGATCGCCGCGCGCCGAAGCTCACCGCGACCACGCGCACCGGCCAGCCCTTCGATCCCTACGACAACGCGCAGCTCGCGCCGCTCAACCCCACGAGCCAGCCCGAGTCGATCAAGGCCGACATGAAGAGCCTCGCCGCGAACGTGAGCCGCACGTTCAACATCGGCGCGCCGTTCACGATCAAGTCCGGTTTCTCCGTCAACGAGCAGCGCAAGGATCGCCGCACCACGCTCACAACGTGGACCTTCGCGCCGCCCGCGACCGCGAGCCGCCTCGTGAAGGACTACGACCTCACCAACGAGTCGCTCTCCCGCCAGCGTTTCTTCAACGACACGCTCCAGCTCAAGTGGGTGAGCCCCACGAAATACTACGAACTCTTCAAGGCCAACCCCACGTGGTTCACCTCGAGCGAAGCCGCCACGCACACCTCCGCCGTGCAAAACTCGCGCTTCTTCTCCGAGCGCATCACCGCCGCCTACGCGATGGGCAGCGTGAAGTTTCTCGAGAACAAGCTCTGGCTCGTCGCCGGCGTGCGCTTCGAAAAAACCGACGACACCGGCCAGGGCCCGCGCGACGATCTGCGCGCGACTTATCGGCAGGATGCGCAGGGCAACCTGATCCTCGACGCCAACCGCCGCCCGATCCA
>JBEANZ010000808.1:0-8656 GCA_041165185.1 Verrucomicrobiota bacterium
CAGTTTTCACGATTCCCCCGGCTGCCCCCCGGCTGCCCCCCGCGCCCACCGCCTCACCGCCAACCGCGCCACACCCACCGCGCAAAATCACAAAAACACCTCGAAACTTTCCGCCTTCGCCGCGGTTTTAGTTCCCGATGCACCCACTCCGCCCCGCCCGCCTTCGCCTCGCCGCCACTCTCGCCATCGCCGCGCTCACCGCGACCGCCCCGGCGCTCTTCGCCGCCGTCGCTCCCGCCGACCTCGCCGCCGCCCGCGCGCTCTACGACGCCCCCGGCAAGACCGCCGAGGCCCAGGCCGCCTTCGACAAACTCGCCGCCGCCGAGCCCAAGGACGTCGACGTGATTTACCACCTCGGCCACCTCGCCAACCGCCGCGACGTTCCGGACCAGGCCCAGAAGCTTTTCGAACGCGGCCTCGCCCTCGCGCCCGACGACGCCCGGCTCCAACACGGCCTCGGCGACGCCTTCGGCCGCCAAGCCCAGAAGGCCAGCATCTTCAGCCAGATGGGCCTCGCGAAAAAATGCGTCGCCGCCTACGAACGCGCCGTCGCCCTCGCCCCCGCCAACGCCGATTTCCAACAAAGCCTCTTTGAGTTTTACCGACAGGCCCCCGGCCTCGTCGGCGGCGGCACCGACAAAGCCCTCGCGACCGCCGCCACCATCAAGAAACTCGATCCCCAGCGCGGCCGCATGGCCTACGCCACACTCTACGCCGCCGACAAGAAATTCGACCTCGCCTTCGCCGAATTCGACGAGGCGCTGAAGACCGCGCCCGACGACTACGCCGCGCTCTACCAGCTCGGCAAACTCGCCGCGCAAACCGGCCAGCAACTCGACCGCGGCCTCACCGCCCTCCGCCGCTGTCTGGAACTCCCCGTGCCCGCCGCGCCCAACACCCCCGCCCACTTCGCCGCCCACTGGCGCATCGGCATGATCCTCGAGCAGAAAAAAGACGTCCCCGGCGCGCGCGCCGCCTACGAGACCGCGCTGAAACTCGAACCCAAATTCGCCCAAGCCGCCGAGTCGCTGAAGAAACTGAAGTAGCGCCCACCGCCGAGCCGCGCCCGCCGCCCCGCGAAGGCCCGGAAATCTTGAAATCGGTCATCGGTCATCTGAAAATTTCCGATCCACCCGATCCACCCGATCCACCCGATCCACCCGATCCGCCAGATCCGTCCGATCGGCCCGATCCGTCGGATCTGCCCCCCGCCCTCTGAAATCCCCAGATTTTCGCTGCCCGATTTTCAGTTTTCACGATTCCCCAATTTCCGCCCCCCATGCTCGCCGATCTCCGCTTCGCCCTGCGCCAGCTCCGCAAGTCCCCCGGCTTCGCCGCCGTCGCCATCCTCACGCTCGCCCTCGGCATCGGCGCCAACACCGCGATCTTCTCCGCCGTTTACGCGCTCATCCTCAAGCCCCTCCCGTTTCCCGCGCCCGACCGCCTCGTCGAAATCTACAACACCTACGTCAAAGGCGGCGTCCCCCGCGCCTCCAGCAACGTCGTCGCCTACCTCGACTACCAGAAAAACACCGCCTCCTACGCGCACGTCGCCCTCTGGTCGCCGTTTCAGGGCATGTATGGCGAAGACGCCACGGCCGAGCGGCTCGCCGGCGTCCGCACCACGGCGGAAATTTTCGACGTCCTCGGCCTCAAACCGATCATCGGCCAGTTTTTCACCGCCGAAAACCACGCGCCCGCCGCCGACAAAGTGCTCGTCCTCACGCAGTCGTTTTGGACCGCGCACTACCGCGAGGACCCCGGCGTGCTCGGCAAAACCGTGCGCCTCGACGGCGAGACCTTCACCATCGTCGGCGTCGCGCCGCGCGCGCTCGAGGCCTTCAACGCCGCCCAGGTCCGCTTTGTCCGCCCGCTCTCCTGGGACCCCGCCACCCTCAACCCCGGCGCCCGCCACGCCAACAACCCCCGGCTCTTCGCCCGCCTCAAACCCGGCGTCGCGCTCGGCACCGCGCTCGCCGAGGCCGACACGCTCGAACGCCGCCACTACGACGCCGGCCCGCCGCCGCTCCGCGAATTCATGGATCGCGCCGGCCACAAAATCGCCGTCGCCAGCGTGCAGCTCGAGCGCGTGCAACCGCTCCGCACCTCCCTGCTTCTCCTCCAAGGCGGCGTCGTGCTCGTGCTCCTCATCGGCTGCGTCAACGTCGCCAACCTCCTCCTCGCCCGCGCCAACGCCCGCCAGTCCGAGCTCGCCATCCGCCTCGCCCTCGGCGCCGGCCGCGGCGCCATCACGCGCCAGCTCCTCCTCGAAAGCCTCCTGCTCACCACGCTCGGCACCGCGTGCGGCCTCGCCCTCGCGACCGCGATCACCAAGGCGTTCAACCTCTACCGCGCGCAACTCATGCCCGACGCGCTGCCCTTCACCCTCGACGGCGGCGTGCTCGGTTTCACCGTCGCCATCGCCGTCGGCACCGCGCTGCTCATCAGCCTCGCGCCCATCGTTTACGTGCTCCGCGCCAACCTCCTTGCGCTCATCCACCGCAGCTCGCGCGGCGCCTCGGGCGGCGCCGGCGTGCGCGCGTTGAGCAGCGCGCTCATCGTCGGCCAAGTCGCCGTCGCCGTGATCCTCCTCAGCGGCGCGGGCCTGCTCATCCACGGTTTCATCAAAGCGGTCGCCGTCCACCCCGGCTTCGATCCATCCGGCGTGATCGCCGGTGTCATCTCCATTCCGCGCCCCCACCGCGCCACCGACGATGCGTCGCGCACCTTGCGGGAGCGCGTCGTCCAGTCTGCCCGGGAAATCCCCGGCGTGTCATCGGTGGCGCTGGCCCTCGCGATGCCGTTCCAAGGCGGCATGCCGCTCAACGCGTTCACGCTCGCCGACGACGTCCTCCCTCCCGGCTCGCCTCAACCGGCCGCCAATCGCGTCCTCGTCTCGCCCGCCTACCACGAAACGCTCCGCCTCTCACTCGTCGAGGGCCGGTTTTTCGAGCCGCGGGACCTCGCCTCCACCAACGCCGGATTTGTCGTCGACGAAAATTTCGCGAAGAAATATTTCCCTGGCCGCTCCGCGCTCGGCGGCCGCTTCAGTTTTGGTGGGCGCCCCGAAAAGGACTCCGATTGGCCCGTCGTTATCGGCGTCGTCCGCCACGTGCCCCACCGCGGCGTCTACGACACCAGCGGCGTGCCCTACGTCTACCAAATGATCGGCGGGCGGACGGGCACGATGTCGGTCTTCCTCCGCACCCCGCGCCCCGCCGCCGACACCCTCGCGCAGCTCCGCGAAAAACTCCGCGCGATCGATCCCGCGCTCGCGCTCTTCGACACCGGCCCGCTCCAGGCCGCCATCGACTCCTCGCACTCCGAACGCCGCGCCGTGATGCTCCTGCTCGTGGGCTTCGCGGGCGTGGCGTTGTTTCTCTCCGCCCTCGGCCTCTACGGCGTGCTCGCCTACGACGTCGCCCAACGCACCCGCGAAATCGGCGTGCGCGGCGCCATCGGCGCGACGCACGCGCAAATCGTCGGGCTGATCATGCGGCAAGGCCTCTGGAAAACCGCGTTCGGCCTCGTGCTCGGCCTCGGCGGAGCGCTGCTGTTGAGCGGTTATCTGAAAACGCTGCTCTACGAAGTGAGCCCCACCGATCCGCGCGCGTATGCGGCGGTCTCGGCGCTGCTTCTCGTGGTCGCCGCGCTCGCCTGCTGGCTCCCCGCGCGCCGCGCCGCGAAGATCGACCCGATGGCCGCCCTCCGCACCGAGTAGTCCCCAGATCAGTCCGATCTGTCCGATCGGTCCGATCAGCCCGATCCGTCCGCCCCGCCTCTGATGCCGCTCCCCGTCCTCTGAAATTCCCAGATTTCCGATGCCCGATTTTCAGTTTTCAAGATTTCCCCACCTGCTCCCCCGCCTCGCCGCTCCTTGCCCGCTTCTCGTCGCTTCCGCCTTCCCACTTTCCGCCTCATCGCCCACTCGTCCCCCATGCAAACCCCCGACCCCGCCCGCCGCCAGTTCCTCCGCATCGCCGCCGGCAGCGCGCTCGCGCCGCTCGCGTTGACCCCGCTCGCCGCGCAAGACACGTCCGCCGCCGCGGCCTCCGCCACCCCGCCCGCCGCGCCCAAGGCCGCGCCAAAAAACTCCCCCGCGCCGCGCCCGCCAAAACTCCCCGACGACCAAGTCCAGGCCGTCGTCACGCACGCCCACCGCTCGCTCGAAAAAGTCGGCGAACTCCTCGAAGCCACGCCCACGCTCGCCAACGCGACCTGGGATTGGGGTGGGGGCGATTTCGAGACCCCGCTCCAAGCCGCCGCGCACATCGGCCAGCGCGCCATCGCGGAGTATCTCCTCGCGCACGGCGCGCGCTTCGATCTCTACGCCGCCGCGATGCTCGGCCAGCTCGACCGCGTGCAAGCCGCCCTCGGTCGCGACGTCGTGGCCGCCGCCGTCGTGCCGGGCCCGCACGGCTTCACGTTGTTGCACTGCGCGAAACAGGGCGGCGCGGAGGCGAAGCCCGTTTACGACTGGCTCCTCGCCCAAGGCGTGCCGGAGAAATTCACGCTCCCGCTCCCCTACCGCTGGCCCGCCGGCACCGCGCCGACCCCGGCGAAATAGTCCCTCGGTTTTTCCTTCCGATTCTTGGCCCGGCAAATCCCCTTGGCTCGCGACAGCCGGGTAACAGAATTTCGGCAAACTTATGCCCCTCCCCCTCAACATCGAAGCCCTGATTCACGGCTTGGCGGTCGAATGGGAACGCATCGAGTTTAAGGAGGGATGGAATCCCGAGGAGGTGATTCAGGTGGTGTGCGCATTCGCGAACGACTTTCACAACTGGGGCGGCGGTTATCTCGTGCTGGGCATCGCGACGCACGAGGGCCGGCCCATCCTGCCGCCGGCGGGCTTGCAGCCGGAGCAGGCCGATGCGTGGCAGCGAAAACTACTGGAGCTCGGCCACCAGCTCCGTCCCGCCTACCACCCGATCACCGAAGTCGCCGTCGTGGCCGACCGGCTGGTGCTCGTCGTCTGGGTGCCGGCCGGAGAGATGCGGCCCTACAAGGCGCCCGCCTCGCTCGCCAAGGACAACACGCGCTGGCTCCCGTTTATCCGGCTCCACGCCAACACCGTCGTCGCCAAAGGCGAGCTGGAGCACGAACTCTACGGCCTCGCCAACCGCGTGCCGTTCGACGATCGGCAGCACGGCACGGCCGGCGTCACCGAGCTGCAGCCCGCCCTGATCCAGAATTTTCTCGCCGAGGTGAAAAGCGATCTGCTGGCCGAGGCCCCGCGGCTGTTGATCGCGGAGCTGGGGCGCCGGATGCAGATCGTCCGCGGCCCGCCGGAAGCGCTGCGACCGCTTAACGTGGGCCTCCTCTTTTTCACGAGCGATCCGACGCGCTGGTTTCCGCAGACCCAGATCGATGTGGTGCATTTCCCGCAGGGCCGCGGCGGCGATCAGATTGTTGAAAAGACCTTCCGGGGCCCGTTGGGCGCGATGCTCCGGGACGCCCTGGGCTTCCTGCGCAATCACGTGCTCACCCAGTTTGTCCACAAGGTGCCCGAGCAGGCCGAGGCGGAGCGGTTTTGGAACGTGCCCTACGCCGCGCTCGAGGAGGCGCTCGTCAACGCCGTTTACCACCGCAGCTACGAGGAACGGGAGCCCATCGAGGTGCAGATCACACCGCACGAGATCACCGTGCTCAGCTTTCCCGGACCCGATGCCACGATCAGCATGGACGATCTGCGGGCCGGCCGGGCCGTCGCGCGCCGCTACCGCAACCGGCGCATCGGCGAGTTTTTGAAGGAACTCGAGTTGAGCGAAGGCCGCGGCACCGGCATCCCGAAAATCCTCGAATCGATGCGCGCCAACGGCTCGCCCGAGCCCGCGTTCGATACCGATGCGACCCGGGCGTCGCTCCTCGTGCGGCTGCCCCTGCGGCCCGCACCAAAAGTAGCACCGGCCCTAAGTGCCGAAGGCTCAATGCTCCCGGACGCTACTCTTGGGACTCCAAAAGCAGTCCCAAAAGTAGAACCAAGAGTGGCCGGCCGCGCGACGCTCTCGACCACTCGCCTCGTGCTCACCGCCGCCCAAACCGCCCGGCGCTCCAGCGAACTCCAGGAGCTGCTCGCGCTGAACGACCGCGTCGTCCTGCTCTACGGCTACCTCAATCCCCTGATCGAACAGGGTTGGCTGGCGCGGACCCAACCCTGGTCGCCGCGCAGCCCCACGCAGCGTTACGTCACGACGGAGTTGGGGCTGGCCTGGCTCGCCGCGCATCCCGCGCCATAAGCGCTCGCGCCGCCACCCGTGCCAAAAACCGCCTCAGTTCGCGCCCCCATCGTCCGGCCGGCCTGCCTTCGTTCGTTATCCTCCGCATGAAAAAATATCTCGCCGCCCTCTGCGCCCTGCTCCCGCTGCTCGCGTTCGCTCAACCGCCGCAACCACCCACCACGCCCTCCGCCCCCGCCGCGCGCGTCGCCGCGCCCGCGCTCTTCGCCGTCCGCCTCAGCACCGGCCCCGCCTGGGACCCCGCGAAATCTCCCAACGACCAGGCCGGCATGAAGGAACACTCCGCCAACATCGCCCGCCTCCGTCGCGACGGCACGCTCGTCCTCGGCGCGCGTTTCGGCGAACTCGGCCTCCTCGTCCTCCGCGTGCCAGACGAAGCCGCCGCCCGCGCCGCCCTCGCCCCCGATCCCACGATCGCGAGCGGCGTTTTCAAAACCCAGATCGACCCCTTCGCGCCCTTCGCCCACGGCACCACCGCCTACCTCACCACGCCCGAGGCGATCACGCTCCGCGCCTACCTCGACGCCTACAACCGCCACGAACCCGACGCCGTCGCCGCCCTCCTCGCGCCCGCCGTTAAGTGGTTCTCGCTCGATGCCGACAAGCTCTCCGTCGATGGCGAAGGCCGCGACGCCGTGCGCACGTGGCTCACCGGCTACTTCAAATCGCTGCCCGACGTGCGCAGCGAATTTCTCTCCATCGAGCAGACGGGCGCGTTTCTCGCCGTGCGCGAACGCGCGAGCTGGACCGCGAAAGACGGCAAGCCCCGTAGCCAACAGGCCCACGCCATCTACGAAATCCGCGAAGCCCAGATCGTGCGCGCGTGGTATTTCCCCTCGGTGCGCGACCCCGCCCCCGCCGCGAAGTAGCGCGCTCGCCACGCTCCCGCGCAACCGCGCGCCGCGCGACCCACCGCAAATTCCCCGCCGCTCGTCGCGGCGCGGTTGCGCGCAGCCGCATGTGCTCACGCTTCCTGAACGCGTTCTCCTCGCCACGTGCGCACGCTCTCAAATCTCCCCCCCGCCGACCAACCACGGATCGCACGGATGCCCGCGGATACCCGTCCGACGCCGCGCAGTTTGATCCGTGTCGATCCGTGCGATCCGTGGTGGATTTTTTTCCTATCGATCGGGCTGCCGCTCCACCGCGCCGCGCGGGACGTCGGTTAATTTTTTTCCGCCCTCCGAAAGCACGCCCGCCCCCTCACTGACGAAAGAGAAAGATAAAGAACCGAACCCCGGAGAAAGATTTCCCGCTCCGCTTCGCTTTCTTATCGCCGCGCTTCGTCCGTCGCCTCCCGCCTCCCGCCTCCCGTCTCCCTCCTCCCTACTCCCACCACTCCCCGCGCCCCGCCATGCTCCCTCTCACCACCGCCCTCCGCTCCCTCCTGAAAAACCCCGGCTTCACGCTCGTCGCCGTCCTCACCATCGCCGTCGGCATCGGCGCCAACACCGCCCTCTTCTCCGTTTACGACCGCCTCATCCTCAACCCCGTCTCGCTCCCGCAGCCCTCCTCGCTCGTCGCGATCTGGGCCGTCAACAACTCCATCGGCTTCGTCGCCCCCGCGATCTCCTGGCCGCGCTTCGAGGAGATTCGCCGCGAGGCGAAATCGTTCTCCTCCCTCGCCAACAGCGCCGCCGACAACTTCACCCTCACCGGCCACGGCGATCCCGCGCAGCTCCAGGGGCTCCGCGTCACGCCGAGTTTTTTTCCCACGCTCGGCGTCGCGCCCGCGCTCGGCCGCAACTTCACGCCCGACGAAGACGCCCCCAACGGCCCCGCCGTCGTCCTCCTCAGCCACGAGTTCTGGCAGACGCGCTTCGGCGGCCGCGCCTCCGTCGTCGGTGAAAACATCCAGCTCAACGGCGCGCCGTGGCAGGTCGTCGGCGTGTTGCCGCCGCGCCTCTCCAATCCGTTTTCCGCCACGCAAATTTTCGCCCCGCGCGTCTTCGAAATCGCCGGCCTCACGCCGCAGCAAATCCAGGTCGGCGCCGGCTACTCGCAACCCCTCGCGCGGCTCAAGCCCGGCGTCTCGCTCGCGCAGGCCGCCGCCGAACTCGCCGCGCTCGGCAAGACCTACGCGGAGCGGTTCGCCTCGCGCCTCGACGCCCACAACATCGCCGAGCCGCGCGACTACGTCGGCACGCTCACCGGCAACCGCCGCCCCACGTTTTACGCGCTGCTCGGCGCGGTGGCCTTCGTGCTCCTCATCGCCTGCGCGAACGTCGCCTCGCTCTTCCTCGGCCGCCTCTCCGCGCGCCACAAGGAAATCGCCGTGCGCCAGTCGCTCGGCGCCACGCGCGGCGCGATCGTGCGGCAGTTTCTCGGCGAGAGCCTGCTCTTCTCCGCCGTCGCCGGCGCGCTCGGCGTCGCCTTCGCGTGGTGGGCGCTCCTCGCGATCCAGAGCAACGCCGCCG
>JBEANZ010000809.1:0-16158 GCA_041165185.1 Verrucomicrobiota bacterium
GCCGCTCGCCCTCGATGTCCGCGATTACGACAGCATCCGCGCCGCCACGGCGCAGGCCGCCGCGCATTTCGGGAAGATCGACATCCTCGTCAACAACGCCGGCTGCAACATCCGCAAGCCCGCCCTCGACGTGACGTGGGACGATTGGAACACCATCCTCGACACCAATCTCCGCGGGCCGTTCTTCGTCGCGCAGGCCGCCGCGCGCCACATGGTCGCCGCCCGCTACGGCCGCATGATCAACATCGGCTCCGTTACGAGCGTCGCGGGCTACGCTGGACTCGGGCCGTATGGCGCGAGCCGCGGCGGCATCCGTCAGCTCACGATGAGCCTCGCCGCCGACTGGGGCCCGCACGGCATCACCGTGAACTGCCTGGCGCCCGGCTGGTTCAAGACCTCGCAAAACGCCGTGATGTATGAGGACGTCGCGTGGCTCGCCTACCTCACCGACAAGATTCCGCTCCGCCGCCCCGGTCGCATGGACGACCTCGACGGCTCCGTCGTGTTTCTCTCGAGCACGGCGAGCGCCTACGTCACGGGACAAACGCTCCTCGTCGACGGCGGCATCTCGGTCAACGACACGCGGGCCTTGCCGGCGAAAAAATAACTCGCGCCCGTTTTCGCCCGGCACGGCGCCACGTTTTCACGTCTCCCGTCTTACGTCTCGCGGTTTCCCGCCTCACCCTTCGCTCCTCAACTTTTCCCATGCTCGTCCACACCGTTTACTTCTGGCTCAAACCCGAACTCACCGACGCCCAGCGCGCCGAATTCCGCCGCGGCGTCGAATCGCTCGGCGGCATCAAGGCCGTCGACCAAATTTACGTCGGCACGCCCGCCGCCACGGAGCGCCGCCCGATCATCGACTCCTCGTATTCGGTCGCGCTGACCGTGATCTGCAAGGATGTCGCCGCGCACGACGCCTACCAAATCGACCCGATCCACCTGGCGTTCGTGAACGCGTGCAAGACGTTCTGGACGCGCGTGCAGATCTACGACGCGGCGTAAGCCGCCCGGCGCGGCTCGCCGCCTCGCGGCGCCCCCTGTCCGTCGACGCGCCGGGTCCCGGCCACCGCCGAAGCGGCGACCGGGACTTGGGCGAATCGGGACTATCCCTGGGCGGGATCTCCGTTACTGGAGCAGACGCATCGCGCTTTGGGCGCTCTGGTTCGCTTGGGCCAGCATCGCGGTGCCGGACTGCGTGAGGATGTTCCAGCGGGCGAGCTGGGTGCTTTCCTCGGCGACGTCCACATCCGTGATGCGGCTGGAGGCGGCCTCCAGGTTGGCTTTGTTGACCGTGAGCACTTCGGACGCGAACCCGAGGCGGCTTTGTTCCGCGCCATTGCTGGCGCGCATCGTGGCCACGCTCTGGATCGAGTTCTCGACGTTCGTCTGCGACACGCCCGACAGATCCGCCGCGCCCGTGATGGCGGTCACGTCGGCGTCGCCGGCGAGGTCCTTCGAGCTCAACGTGACCGTCTGCGAGCCGTCCTCCGAGACCTTGGTGGTCAGGGCGTTGGCGAACAGGTTGATCCCGTTGAACTTTTCGGCCGCGAGCGACGTGATCTGCGACTGGAGCTGCGTGAACTCCGCGTCGTAGTTCGCGAGGTCGGTGCCGTTCTTGGTCGGATCCTGGTAGAGCGTGTGCAGCTCCGAGATCCGATCGAGGACCTTCCCCGCGACCTTCAACGCGCCGTCCTGCGTTTGCAGGAACGACACGGAATTGCCGATGTTCGTCGCGGCGGCGCCCGAGCGCTTCGCCGCGGCGGTGAACTTCATCGACACCGCGAGCCCGCCCGCGTCGTCGGAGGGGTTCACGATTTTCGAGCCGCTCGAGAGCCGGTTGAGGCTCCGTTGCAGCATGGTGTTGGAAGCGGCGAGATTGTTGGAAGCAATCGTCGCTGCGTTGTTGGTGTTAATCACGACTGACATGGTGGTATCTTTCCTTGATGAGCGCGACCTTCCGTCGTCGCCACGGGTCCTGATAGTCGGCGTGGACCGCGCCGTTTACGGCAAATGCCGCAAAGGGTTGCCGCGCCACCGCTGGGGCGCGGGCTGCATGGGGCTGCGAGGCTGTTCAAGGAACCGAGCTAACCTAACGAACTGACTTGCCTGACCAATCTGACCGCTGACTCCGACTCCGCCGACCTGCCCCCGGACCGGGACAGACAACCGCTGGGACGTTGTGGACGGCGCGTCCGGCAATCACTCCGGGCGCGCCGCGATCCGGGGCGCGGGCCTATTGGAGAAGTTTCGTGACCGCCTGGGCGCTTTGGTTCGCCTGCGAGAGCATGGCGGTGCCGGCCTGCACGAGGATGTTGGCGCGGGCGAGCCGCGTGCTTTCCTCGGCCACGTCCACATCGGTGATGCGACTCGCGGCGGACTCGAGATTGGCCTTGTTCACCGTGAGCACCTCGGCGGCGAAGCCGAGCCGGCTCTGTTCGGCGCCGTTGTTGGCGCGGAAATCGGCGACGCCCTGGATGGAGTTGTCGACGTCGGTCTGGGTGACGGCGCCGAGATTGACGGCCGCCGTGAGCGCGGTCACGCCCGGGTCGGCGGCGAGATCCTTGGCGGAGAGCACCACCGTCTGGCTGCCGTCCTCCGAGACGAAAGTGGTGAGCGCCGCGGCGCCAAACAGGTTGATCGTGTTGAATTTTTCCGCGGCGAGCGACGTGAGCTGCGACTGGAGCTGGGCGAACTCCGCGTCGTAGTTCGCGAGGTCGGAGCCGTTCTTCGTCGGGTCGAGGTAGAGCGTGTGCAGCTCGCCGATGCGCTCGAGGACCTTGTCGGTGACCTTCAGCGCGCCCTCCTGCGTCTGGAGAAACGAGACGGCGTTGCCGATGTTGATGTTGGCCGCGCCGGAGCGGCGGGCCGCGGCGGACAGCTTCATCGAGACCCCGAGGCCGCCGGCGTCGTCGGCGGGGTTGACGATTTTCGAGCCGCTCGAGAGCCGGTTGAGGCTCTTCTGCAACATCTCGTTGGAGGCGGCGAGGTTGTTCGCGGCCAGGTTGGCGGCGACGTTGGTGTTGATGACGACTGACATGGTGATCTTCCTTGATGCTAAGCGTGGCGTCCGTGCCACAGTCGTATTCGGGAGGGCGGCTCCGAATCGCGCCGGTCGCGGCGTGTGCCTTGACGAAACAGCTATCGGTCCGCCGCCCGCGAAACTTTATCCGATCCGCGCGGGAAAAATTTCGGACGACGCGCGGATTTCGCTCAAGCGTTCCGCGCTCAAGCCGACCGCGGGCGCGCCGATTGGGAGAACCGGGCAATCCCGCCCGCCACCCACCCGCCATGCCCGGCATCCAAATCTCCGGTCTCCTCTCCAACTCGGCCTTCGACTGGAAATCCGTCGTCGATCAGCTCATCGCCGTCGACGGCGCGCCCATCGCGAAGCTCAACCGCGACAAGGACCTCAATGTGCAGAAATCCGCCGCGCTCGCCACGCTCCAGACCTCGCTTCAGGAGCTGCAGGACTCCGTGCAGTCGATCCGCGCCGGCAACGTTTTCTCCGCGCGCACCGTCTCGTCCGACACCGCCAACACCACCTGGAAATCCAGCTCCGCCTCCGGCACCGCGATCGGCACTTACGCGTTTGACGTCACGCAGCTCGCCACCGCCGCCGCGCGCCGCGGCGCCACCGGCATCACCGCCGGGCTCGCCCCGACGACCGACGTCTCCGCCCTCACCCTCGCCACGCTCCGCACCGGCACCGCCGTCACCGCCGGCACCTTCACCGTCGACGATCAACAAATCACCATCGCGCTCACCGACTCGCTCCAGGACGTGTTCGACAAAATCGCCGCCGCCACCGGCGACGTCACCGCCGCCTACGATCCGGTGACCGACGGCATCACGCTCACGCGCGCGAGCGGCGAACTCGTCCTCGGCGCCGCGAACGACACCAGCAACTTCCTCGCCGCCACCAAGCTCGCCAACAACGGCACCGGCGCCACCGCCAGCTCCGCGCGGCTCAGCCGCCTCAAGCTCTCCGGCCCCCTCGCCGCCTCCGGCCTCGGCGCCGCGATCACCGCCGTCGACGGGACCGGTCAGGGCTCGTTCACCGTCAACGGCGTCGCCTTCGCCTACAACGTCAACACCGACTCCCTCGGCAGCCTCCTCGGCCGCATCAACGCCTCCTCCGCCGGCGTCACCGCCTCCTACGATCTCGCGAATGATCGCGTCGTCTTCGCCAACAAGCAGACCGGCGATCTCGGCCTCGCCGCGAGCGAGCCTGCCGGCGGACTGCTCGATGCGCTCGGCCTCACCCCCGCCGCTGGCGGCGCGCTCGCGCACGGCCGCAACGCCCAGTTCCGCGTCAACGGCGGCCCGCTGCTCACCAGCACCACCAACACCCTCGACGCCACCGCCCACGGCATCGCCGGCCTGAGCGTCACCGTCAACAGCGCCACCGCCCAGTCGCTCCAAATCCAAAGCGACACCGTCGCGATGCAGGGCGCGATCCAGTCGTTCGTGGACAAGTTCAACGCCGTGCAGGACTTCATCGAGACCAACACCAAAATCTCCGTCTCCGGCACCAACGTCTCCAGCTCCCTTCTCTCCACCAACCGCGAAATCCAGGACTGGGCCAGCAAGCTCCAGTCGCTGGCGTTCGACGCCGTCTCCGGCGTCACCGGCACCGTCAAGCGCCTCGACCACCTCGGCATCGACTTCGCAAGCACCACCGGCCACCTCACCGTCAAGGACCCCGGCAAACTCGCCACCGCCCTCGGCGATCACCCCGACGATGTGCAGGCCTTCTTCCTCACACCGACGACCGGCCTTGTCTCCAAGTTCTACGGCTACCTCACGACCACCATCGCCGGCGACCGCGCGCAACAGGCCGCGTTGACCAAAGCCAACTCCGCCATCGACACCCAGATCGCCACGCTGCAGAGCCGGCTTGAGAACGAGCGCGAGCAACTGACCAGCTCCTTCATCAAGATGCTCGACGCGCAATCCGCCGCCCAGAGCCAAAACACCTACCTCACCAACGCGTTCTTCAAAAACAATTCCTCCAACTAGCCCATGCGCGCCCCGCTCTTTCTCGCCGCCGCCGCCGTCTGCGCGTGCGCCGGCTGCGCCGACCTCGCCCTCGTCGATCCGCTGCGGCAGGGTCCGTTTTTCTCGCCCGCCAACCACGCCGGCGCGCCCTCGCTCGGCGGCCTCCGCCGTGTCGTGTTACTCCCCGTTGCCGGCGGCGCCCTCGCGTCGGAGGAGGCCGTCGCCGCGCTCGACCCCGTGCTCGTCGCCGCGTTGCAACGGGAGAACCGCTTCGAGGTCGTCGCGCTCTCCCGCAGCGAGAGCGTGCGAAAATTCCGCGCGGCCGAGTTCCCGTCCGCGTCGGCCCTGCCCCACGGATTCCTCAAGGAACTGCGCCGCGACTTCGCCGCCGACGCCGTGCTCTTCGTGGACCTCACCGTCTTCGATCCCTACCGGCCGCTCGCCCTCGGGTTCCGCGCCAAGCTCGCCGCGATCGATGGCACGCGCCTCCTCTGGACCTTCGACAACGTCTTCGCCACCGACGATCCCGCCGTCGCCAATTCCGCGCGCCGCTTCTTTCGCGGCACCGAGCGCAGCGGCGTCCCCTACGACCTGAGCCACGGCGGCCTCCAGTCGCCCGCGCGCTTCGCCGCCTACGCCGCCGCGGCGATGTTCGACACCCTGCCACCCGTCGTGCCCCCGCCCGCCCCGGTGGAAAATCCCGCGCCCGCCCGCTAAACCCGAACGACTCAGCCCAGAGCTGCGAGCTCAGAGCTGAGAGCAAAACCAAACGGCGAACTCCGTCACCTCACCTCCGAATCCGCGCCCACGCTCCGACGATCGGGCTCTCAGCTCTCCGCTCTCAGCTCTCGACTGCACAAGCCCGCTAAAGAAATTCCCACCCGCGCCGATTGGATCGGCATTCACCTACGGCGTTCCCTGAGTCCGACCATCAGCGGCTGACCGATTCGCTCACCCAAAGCCAAACTCGCCAATGATCTCCTCCGCCTCCTCTTCCGACCGCACGCTGCGCCCCGAAACACTCGGCGCCGCGTCCGCCCCGCTTCGCGCGCCCGCCCCGCGTCCCGATCGCATCTCGACTGCCGGCGCCGCGTTTCTACGTGCGGCCCTCGTCCGCCAGCCTGAAATCCGCCCGGAAGTCGTCGCCCGCGCCCGCGCGCTTGCCGCCGATCCCGGTTACCCCCCGCCGGCGGTGCTCCGTGCCGTCGCGCAACAAATCCTCGCGGCGCCGGACCTCGGCGCCACCGACGCCTGAACGGGCCATGCTCGCCCACGGCTACGCGCGGACCTACCGCGTCAACGCGATCCTCACCGCCAGCCCCGGCCAACTCGTGCTGATGCTCTACGACGGCGCGTTGAAATCGCTCGCCCTGGCCCGCATGGCGTTCGCACAACCCGCCGACTATCCCACGCGCATCGCGATCATCAACACCCAGCTCCTCAAGGCGCAGGCCATCATCCACGAGCTCCAATGCGGCCTCGATCTCCAGGCGGGCGGGACGTTTGCGCGCACGATGCACGGCCTCTACGACTATCACAACCGCCGCCTCCTCGAGGCCAACCTCCGCAAGCGCGAGGAGCCCGTGGTCGAGGTGGAAAACCTGATCCGCGAGCTGCGCGACGCCTGGGCGCAGATGCTCGCGCAAGGCGTCGGCGCCCCCGCCGATCAGATCCGCGAAGTGGCGTGAAATCCGCCGACGCCCTGCTCCCCGAAGGCGACCGCTGGCTCGCCGCCCTCGCCGATCTCGCCTCGCGCGAAGCCACCGAGCTGCGCGCGTCGGACCTCGCCGCCGTCCTCGAAACGCAAAAACGAATCGCGCCGCTCGTCGAGGCGTTGGCCGCGCACGGGCGGCAACGGATTGATGCGGATTTTCGCGGGCGCATCGCCGCCGTCATCGCGCGGCGCACCGCGACGCTCGCCGCGCTCGCCGAGGAAATTCAGGCCGCACGGGAAACGCTCGCGCAGAACAACACCGCGCACCGCCGCCTTACGCGTCTCGCGCCCGTCTACGGCGGCCACGCGAACAATTCCCCGCGCCTCTCCGTGACCGGGTAGGGCGCCTCACCCCGCCATCGCGGCAAGCGGCTGCAGCGCCTCGTCGCGGGCGGAAAACGCCTGCACGTCAGCGGGGCCGGCCAGCCACGCCCCGGCGATGCGCGAGGCCTCGAGCTTCCAATTGAGCTGCGGCGTCGAATAGACCGCGACCACCGCGGACGCCTCGCTGCCCTGCCAACTCAGCCCCGCCTTCAGGCACAACGAGCCGTCGGCGAGTTCGAACTCCTGCAACAACAAGCCGCCCTGCGGCCCGTCGTTGCCGGGCCGCGGCGCGAGCGTGAGCCGCGCGAGCCCCCGGTGAAAACTGATCATCCGGCTGCTGTCCCACGCGCCGCCATCCAACGCGGGTGACTCCGCCACCAACGCTTTTTCGATCGCGGTGAGAAAGGAAAGCAGGCGCATGGTGCCTCGGAATCGACGCGCCCCGCGCAAACTTGAGCGAAATCGGAAACTATTTTTTCCGCCCGCCGCGCTTCGCCGCGAACATTTGGTTGCACGATGCGACGGGTCGTTTCCAATCCCGCCCCCGCCCGCGCCGTCGTCCCCGTTTTTGTCCCCATGTCGTTTGAGAAAATTCTAATCGTCGAGGACGACCTCGTTGTCCGCAATCTGCTCCAGGCCATATTTGCGCGGCACAACCTCGTGTGCGTCCTCACCGACAGCGTGGCGCAGGCCGCCGCGCACCTCGCCCGGGAGCACTTCGATCTCGTCATGCTCGACCTGCGGCTGCCCGACGGCGACGGCCTGAAATTTCTGGAGCAAATCGCGACGCTCCCCGAGCGGCCGCTCGTGGTGATGGTCACCGGCTTCGGCTCAATCGAGTCGGCCGTGGCGTGCATGCGGGCGGGCGCGTTCGACTACGTGCTGAAGCCGTTTTCCCCGAGCCAAATCGACGTCATCCTCCGCAAGGCGCAGACGTATCGCCAGCTCCTCGGTGTCAGCCGCCTCCTCAGCGACGACGCCGCCGACGAGGACGGCGCCCTGATCGGGCGCGGCGCGGCAATGGTGCGGTTGCGCCAACTCATCGACCGCGTGGCGCCGACCGATGCGACCGCGCTCATCACCGGCGAGAGCGGCACCGGCAAGGAAATGATCGCGCGCGAATTCTACCGCCGTAGCCCGCGTCGCACGCAGCCGTTTATCAAGGTGAACTGCGCCGCCGTCTCGCCCTCGCTGATCGAGAGCGAGTTCTTCGGACACGAACGCGGCGCGTTCACCGGCGCCACCGAGCGCCGCGAGGGCCGCTTCGAACTCGCGCATAACGGCACCCTGCTCCTCGACGAAGTGAGCGAGATCCCGCTCGCGCTTCAGGCGAAGCTGTTGCGCGTGCTCCAGGAGCGCGAGTTCGAGCGCGTCGGCGGCGCCCGCACGATCAAGGTCAACGTCCGCATCCTCGCCACCTCCAACCGCGATCTGGTCGGGCACGTGGCCAAGGGCGAGTTTCGCCAGGATCTCTACTACCGGCTCAACGTGTTCCCTGTGCCCGTGCCGGCATTGCGCGAGCGGGTGGACGACATCCCGCTGCTCGCGGAACACTTTTTGCAGCGCTTCACGCGCAAACACGGCGTGCGCGTCACGGGCTTCGCGGATTCCGCCTGCGCCGCGCTGCTCGGCTACCGCTGGCCGGGCAACGTGCGCGAGCTGCAAAACACCGTCGAGCGCGCCGTGATTCTCTCCGAGGAAGGCCGGCCCGTCTCGGCCGCCGCGCTCGGCCTCCCCGGCGATCTCGCCCCCGCCGATTCGGGCACCGCGCACGCGTGGGCGCACGCGGAAGAGGACACGGGCGACGTCGCGCCGCAGGTCGAAGAAGCCACGCCGGACGCGGCGTCGCCGGCCGTCACGGATGCCGGCGGTAGGGTGCTCACGCTCGACGCGCTCGAGAAACAGGCCATCCGCGCCGCGCTCCGCCAGACGGGCGGCAACCGCCAGCGCGCCTCCGATGCGCTCGGCATCAGCATTCGCACGATGCGCAACAAGCTCCAGGCCTACCGCGAAGCCGGCGACCCGATCGACGCGGGCGTCGACTCGAACGAGGCGTAGGCGGGGCCACGCAAGCCCCGAGACGGCGAGACCCGACGAGAGCGTCGCCCCCTCAGGGTGAAGGCCCCTTTCCGACCGACTCTCAGGCGTTGCCCCAGGGGCTCTCGACCTTACCTTTTCGTGGCTGCCAATTCTCGGCAGCTAACCACCAGAAGCGGCGAGGAACCCGCCATCGCCTAGACGGATGCTACCGGTCGGACCCCGCGCCACCACTGGCCGCCTGCCCGGCCTCCAGCACCCGGCTGAATCGCGGGCTCGGCAGGAGCGCGGGACGCCTCGTCCACGTTTCGCCACACCACTCTCACTTCAGCTCGCTCATGAAGCCCGGCAGCGACCGCTGGTTGTTCAGGCTGTTCGCGCTGGCGTAGCTCGCGGGATAGAGCGTCGCGAGATGCGCGCGGACTTCTTCCTGCGTCTTGCCCTGCTTGATCAGTGCGGCGATTTCGGTGCGCATTTTCACGACGTTGTCGCGGTAGGTCTGCAGGCCGGCGCGGTTGGTCACGGCGCCGTGGCCGGGGATCACCTTGTCGATGTCGAGCGCCGCCAGCGTGGCGTCGATCGTCTTGCTCCACTCAACGATGCTGCCGCCGCCGGAGTAGTCGATGAGCGGCGTCAGGCCCGCCATCAGGTCGCCCGTGTGGAGCACGCGCTGCGCGGGGAAATACACGAGAATGTCGCCGTCGGTGTGGCCGCGTCCGAAATACCGCGCACGCACTTCCTTGCCGCCGAGAAAGACGGACGTCTCGTCCGTAAACGTGATGCGCGCGGGCTTCATGTTAGGCGAGGCGTTGGCCTGCTTCTGGCCGACGGTGTTGGCGCGGGCGTTCTTGTGGGAAATGATTTCCGCGACGTCGATGAAGCGCGTGTTGCCACCGGCGTGATCGGAGTGGTGGTGGGTGTTGATGACGTATTTCACGGGCTTGTCCGTGACCGATTTCACCTGGGCGACGATGCCCTCGTAGTCTTCCGCAAACTTGGCGTCGACCAGCACGACGCCCTCGTCCGTGACGAGCACGCCCACGTTGCCGCCGTTGCCAATGATCACAAAAAGATCGTCGGCGACCTTCTCGATGCCGAGCGGAGGGCGGCCCTGTTTTTGTTTCGGCTGCGCCTGCGGCTGGGCGAGGCCATTGTGCCACGCGGCAACCAAGGCGAGGAGAGTGACGGCGAGGAGGGGGATGAATCGGCGCATGGGAGAGGAGGGGTGACCGCGATGCTCCGCGAATTTCGCCGTTGATCGAGCCCGGAATCAGGCCGTCGTCCGCGAGCGAGAAACCCCGAAGCGCGGCGCAGGCCGGGCCGGGCCGGGCCGGTCGGCGCCAAACATTCAGCCAGCCCCAGGTTGCCGTTATCCTACTTTTTCCGATACACCGTCGCCGGATCGAAGAGGGGACGGGCGGCGAACTCGAGCTGGAGCGTCGCGGGCGCGTCGGCCCGCGCGGTGTCGGCGAGCTTCCGGTAAAAGCACGAGCGGTAGCCGTTGTGGCACGCGGCGTTGGCCGCGCCGCTTTGATCGACCTTGAGGAGAAGGACGTCCTGATCGCAGTCGGTGCGGAGCTCGCGGACGTGTTGCACGTTGCCCGACTCCTCTCCCTTCACCCAAAGTTTTTTCCGCGACCGGCTCCAATAGGTGGCCTTCCGGGTGGCGAGCGTGAGCGCGAGGGATTCGGCGTTCATGAAGGCGAACATCAGCACCTCGCCCGACTGCGCATCCTGCGTGATGCACGGGATGAGGCCGTCGGCGTCGAACTTCGGCTGGAGGACCGCGCCGAGCTCGATCTCGGCGGTCGCGGTGCGGGCGGGAAACACGAAGGTGCTCATGGAAAAATTCACGGCGCGGCGGCGATCCGGCGGAGGTAGTCGTAGGCGTAAAGCCCGGAGTTGTGGCCATCGCTGAAATCGAACCGCAGCGCGTAGTTGCCGACCTGCGTCCAGCCGACGACGCGCACGCCCGCAAACCGCTTCGGCCCATCCCCGCCGTATTGGCGCCCGAAGATGTCGCGCTCCCCGGCCGTCTCGGCGCTCGGGGACGCGGCTCGGAGTTTCTCGAAACCAATATAACTTTCGGCTCCGTCGGCCCACACCACGGCCAGCTCGGAGCCGATGAGTTGTATATTAACGGGAGGGTGCATCGGGGGCGAAGGGCGGAGGAAAATTCCGCCGCGACTACAGCTTTGCCCTCGTGGGATGCCGAGCAAAATTCCATGCGCGCGACCGCTCTCCCCGGCCGGTAGGACGAACCGCCCCGCGCCGTCCACGCGCGAAAGAGCGTGTTTTCACTCGTAAATCCGGGAGACCATGTCCATGCGTGCGGGCGTCCGGAACGACGATGCCACGAGGTTGTTCACAGGCCGAAGCGAGTGCGGTGAACAACCTGTGAAAAGAAAAACGATAGGGAAATCCGATGGCGGCTTGACGGGCTGGGGGCGATGTGGGTTGAAATGGGGAGCAGTGGGAGCGCATGGGAGCACTCCCCAACACCCATCCACGAAATGTCCTCCACGGACGATCCATTCTACACCGGCGAGTTCAGGCACAGCCTGGATGAGCGGGACCGTTTGACGGTCCCGGCCGTGTGGCGCGCGATCAACCCCGAGACGGCCACCTATTTCGCCATGGCACTCAACGGCTCCATCGCGCTGCTGCCGCCCGCGGAAGGGTTGCGCGTGCGCAATCTGGCGCACCAAAAAGCCAAGCTGGGGGATGCGGTTACGCGGGCTCAGGCGGCCAAGTTTTTTGCACGGCTTCAGCCCTTCGTCTTCGACAAGGCCGGCCGCGTGATCCTGGACAAAAACTTGCGCGACTACGCCGGCATCAAGAAGGAAGCCGTCCTCGTCGGCTCCGGCAACACCATCAACGTCTATTCGCCCGAAGGTTGGGCCGCGGAACTCGCGCTCGCCGACGAACACGATGCGCGGGCGGCCAAGGGCGAAGGTCAGACGTTCATGCAGAAAATCGAGTCGTGATCGCCATGCGCCCGCTCGCCAAAGTCCAGGTCCCCGCCGCCCGCCGCGCCGCCTCGCGCTGGATCGCTCCGGCGGTGGCCCGCCCGGCGCGGCCGAGCGTGATGCCCCGCGTGCGCGACGGCCTCGTGCTCCGGCTGGTCGCCGGCAAGAAAGCCGTCCCCGGCCGGCGTTCGCCCGATGTCGCCCGCGCCCGCTAACGCCGTTCCTGCGCCCATGACCGCCGGCCACCAACCCGTGATGCCCAGCGAGGTCCTCGCGTTTCTCACGCCGCGCACCGCGGCCCGCTACCTCGACGCGACGTTCGGCGGCGGCGGCCACGCGGGCGCGCTCCTGCGCGCGGCGCCGGGCGTGCACGTGCTCGCGCTCGATCGCGATCCGGCGGCGGCCACACGGGCGGAGACGCTGGCAGCGGAATTTCCCGGCCAGCTTGAGTTCAAGGGCGTCGACTTTGGCCGCCTCGCGGACCTTCCGGACCACGGCTTCGCCGGCACGCTCTTCGATCTCGGGGTATCGTCCTTCCAACTGGACGAAGCGGCGCGCGGCTTCACGTTTCGCGCCGACGCGACGGCCGACATGCGCATGGACCCCCGCGTCGGCGTGCCCGCGAGCCGCTGGCTCGAGACGGCCACCGAGGAAATGCTCGTCCGCGCGATCCGGGATTTTGGCGAGGAGGACAACTGGCGGCACGTCGTGCGTGCGTTGCTGGCGGCCCGCGGCGGCGGCCGGCTCGCGCGCACGACCACGCTCGCCGCGACGATCGCGGAGGCGATCCCGCCGCGCGCGCGCCACACCTCAAAGATTCACCCGGCCACGCGCTCGTTTCAGGGCATCCGCATCGCGGTCAACGACGAGCTCGGCGCGCTCGAACGCGCGCTGCCCGTCGCGTTCGACAAGCTCGCCCCCGGCGGCGTGCTCGCCGTGATCAGTTTTCATTCGCTCGAGGATCGGCCGGTGAAAAAATATTTCCGCCGCCTCTGCGGCCAGCCCGAGGGCGAGGACGATCACCGCACCCAGGATCTCCGCACGCGCGTGGCCGAGCCGCTCACGCGCCGCCCGCTCACGCCCGCCGACGACGAGATCGCCGCCAATCCCCGCAGCCGCTCCGCGAAACTCCGCGCCGTCCGCAAACTCTGATCGCGCCCGTTTTTTCCGCCCGCCCCCCCCACCCGCCCGTCGCCCGCGTCCGATGAAATCCCCCGCCGCCACCGCCTTTCTCCATCAGTTCGTCGTCTACGTCGTCCTCACGACCGTGATCGCGGGCTCGCTCGCCCTCTGCATCGTGTGGCAGCGCCACGAAAACGCCCGCCTCGCCAACGCCAACCGCACCGCCAAGGCCCGCCTCGCGGATCTCGATCGGCGCATCACGCAGAGCGTCTCCCTCGTCGAGGGCGAGAAGAGTTCCGACGTCCTCCAACGCCGCGCCCGCGAGTGGCAGCTCGGCCTCGCCGCCGCCAGCGGCGCGCAGGTCCAGCGCGTGCTCGAGGATCCGATGCGCCGGCTCGCCCGTCGCCGCGGGCGCGAACTGCTCGGCGAGAGTCCCGCGCCGCTCACCCTCACCGTCGCGTTGGGCAACTGAGCCATGTCCACTGGCTTCGCCTCGAACTGCCGCACCGGTCTGCTCGCCTTCGGCGTGCTGGGCGGGTTCACGGTCGTCGGCGCGCGGCTGTATTGCCTGCACGTCCTCGACCGCCGCGAGCTGCTCAAGCCCGTCGAGGCCGACCGTCATC
The DNA here is from genome assembly GCA_041165185.1 of Verrucomicrobiota bacterium. GTDB lineage: Bacteria > Verrucomicrobiota > Verrucomicrobiia > Opitutales > Opitutaceae > JBEANZ01. Next base: position 13,791 of record JBEANZ010000809.1, read on the forward strand.
ACCAAATCGTCGAGCACGCCGTGCGCGGCAACGTCCTCGATGTCCGCAGCGCCATTCTCGCGACGAGCCGTGCCGTTTACACCGTCGGCTATGATCCGGCGTCGATTCTCAAACCCAACCACGGCACGCACCCCGAGGACCGCGTCGCCCAGAGACTTTTCCTCCGCGATCGCCGCAAGTGGCCGGAGCTCGCACGCCTCCTCGGCCTCTCGCTCGCCGAGCTCCGTGAAATTCTCCTAACCGCCAAGCCCCGCGCGACGGCGGCTGCCGCGCCTGATCTGCTCGGCGCGACGCCGTCGGCGGCCTTGGCGAAAAAATCCCCGCCCGCGCCGGCCGATCTCCGGATCACGTTTGTCCCGCCGCCCGCCACCTCGCCCGGCGCCCATCCCGAGGACGCCCATGCCGCCGGCCACACCGCGAGCGGCCCGCGCTGGATCAAGCTGTTCGAGGACATCCCGCCCGCCACCGCCGCCGCGATCAACGAGCTCAACGTCCATGGCGTTTACGTGCCGCCGCCGACCTACCGTCGCGTTTACCCGCACAAGCAGCTCGGCGCGCACGTCCTCGGCTACGTCAACCACGAGGAGGAACCCGTGACGGGCCTCGAGCGCTTCGCCGATTTCTACCTGCGTGGCCAGGACGGCTGGCGCGTCGGCGAAAAGGACGGCCACCGCATCGAGCTCGCCCAGTTCCGCTCGCGCGACGTCGCGCCCGCCCACGGCTTCTCCGTCCGGCTTTCCCTCGACGCCAACGTCCAGGACATCGTCGAACGCGAACTCGCCGATCTCGCCGCGCGCTATCAACCCGAGAAGGCCACCATCATCGTCAGCGATCCGCGCGACGGCTTCATCCTGGCCCTCGCCAACTACCCCGCCTTCGATCCCAACGAGTATAACAAGGTGCCGACCGAGGAAATGCGCCGCCTCAACAACGTCGCCCTCGGCGAGGTCTACGAACCCGGCTCCGTGTTCAAAATCGTCGCCGCCGCGGGCGCGTTGCAGGAACGCCTCGTCACGCCCGGCTCGAGTTTCGACTGCGGCATCGATCGCATCGACTACCTCGGCAAGGTCCGCGGCCTCCCGCGCGAGGATCACCATTTTGGCCGGCTCACCGTCGCCGAGATCATCGCGCACTCCTCGAACCGCGGCGCCGCCCAGCTCGCGATGCAGCTCGGTGATCGGCGTTTCTACGACTACGCGCGCGCCTTCGGTTTCGGCGAGGTCACCGGTCTGCTCGGCAGCCTCGAGGCGCCCCGCTACCGCGGCGGCAAGGAAGAGCCCGGCAACCTCCGCGATCCGAAAATGTGGGACGGCCTTACGATTACCCGCATGCCGATGGGCCACAGCGTCGACGTCACCGCGCTCCAGATGCACCAGGCCATGTCCGTCATCGCGAGCGGCGGCGTCCGCCTGCGCCCGCAGATCATCCGCGATATCCGCGACACCGCCGGCAACATCGTCCGCCGCTATGATCGGGCCGAACTCAACCGCGCGATCTCACCCGCCACCGCCGCGACGATGGCCCGCCTGCTCATGGCCGTCGCCTCGAAGGAAGGCACCGCGCCTGAGGCCGCCATCCCCGGCTACGAGGTCGCCGGGAAGACTGGCACCACGCAGAAACTCGAGGACCTCCTCCTCCCCGACGGCCGCAAGACCAAGACCTACTCCTCGCGCCACCACGTCGCCTCCTTCGTCGGATTTTTTCCCGCGAGCCGTCCCCAACTCGTCATCTCCGTCATCGTCGACGACGCCGACGCCCACGCGCCCAACGGCGTCGCCTACGGCTCCAAAGTCGCCGCGCCCTCCTTCAAGCGCATCGCCGAACAACTCATCACCTACCGCGATATCAAGTCCGGCCCCGCGCCGACCGCCGGCGTGCTCGCCCTGCAAGGAAACCTCCGATGACTCTCTGCTACCTCCCGCTCAACCACGCGTTTGCCGGCGCGCCCGCCCGGCGCGCCCGCCCGCGCTCGCGTGTCGCCGATCGTGTTTTCAAGGCCACGCCCAAACTCTCCGATCTCTTCCGCGAGTGCGAATTCCTCGCGTGCAAAGGCCCGCTCGACCGCCCGTTCGCCGGCCTCACGACCGATAGCCGCCGCGTCCTGCCCGGCTACGTTTTCTTCGCGCTCCCCGGCGCCCACCGCGACGGCGCCGGCTTCATCGACGACGCCATCAACCGCGGCGCCACCGCCGTCGTCACCTCCGCGCGCCCGTCCTTCGTGCCGCCCAACGGCGTCACGTTTGTGCGCGTCGCCCACGCCCGCGCCGCCCTCGCGCTCGCCGCACAACGCCACTTCCAGCACCCCGATCGCGAACTCCCGCTCGCCGCCGTCACCGGCACCGCCGACCGCGCCGTCGTCGCCCACGTT
>JBEANZ010000810.1:0-2670 GCA_041165185.1 Verrucomicrobiota bacterium
CCTGCGCGCGGGCCTCTGCCGAACCAATGGATGTGAAGCGGCTGTGAGGTCCCTCACCTCGGCCACGTTTTGGAAGCTCTACCACGGGTTGCCGGCAGAGGCCCGCGCGCAGGCGAAGAAAGGCTATCTCCTATGGATGGAGAATCCGTTTCATCCTTCGCTGCATTTTGAGACACTCAAGGGCGAGGGCGATTTGTGCTCGGTGCGCGTGGGCCAAAAATATCGCGCCGTCAGCGTGCGTCAGGGCGGTGCTGTGCGCTGGGTGTGGATCGGGACGCATAACGAATTCGACAAGATGTTCTGACGGAGGCGCTGCTCAATGGGAAAGCCCAAGGCGGGCAAGCGGCCGATGGCCTACGGGCCTTTTGAAAGCAGTCTCCCAAGACGGGCGGGATCGGGTTCAGAGAATTTCAGCACGTGGCGTTTTGCCGAGAAGTAGGCCACGGCTCCGCCGACGGGTCCGAGAATAATGATCACGAGCCACGCGATTCGGCTCCATCCTGCGAAGACGGTGTTTTTGTTCCAGTCCAGCAGCGCGTAAATCCAGAGCGAAAGCACACTCACTCCGAAGACGACCGTTATGATCAGCGGAATAATCACGGCCGTTCGTCCTACGCGATCAGTTCCTTGATGAGCGTGCCGCCGAACTGGCTGAGCTGTTTGAAGCGGCCGGCGTGGTAGAAGGTGAGCTTGTTGTCGTCGAGGCCGAGGAGGCGGAGGAGCGTCACGTGGACGTCGCGGACGTGGTGCACCGCGTCGACGGCTTTCATGCCGGTCTCGTCGGTCGCGCCGATGGTGTGGCCGGCTTTCACGCCGCCGCCGGCGAACCACATCGTCATCGCATGGGGGTTGTGGTCGCGGCCGTAGGCGGTGCCGCCGCGGACGCCGTTGTCGGGCGTGCGGCCAAACTCGCCGCACCACACGATGAGCGTGCTGTCGAGCAGGCCGCGCTGCTTGAGATCGGTGATGAGCGCGGCGATGGGCTGATCGACGCCGCGCACGAGGTTGCCGTGGGCACGCTCGATGTAGTCGTGGCTGTCCCAGGTGCCGTTGTAGAGCTGGACGAAGCGCACTCCCTTCTCGACGAGCTTGCGCGCGAGGAGGCATTTGCGGCCGAAGGCGTCGGTGGCGTCGCTGCCGATGCCGTAGAGTTTTTTCGTGCGCTCGTCTTCCTTGGAAAGGTCGAGGGTCTCGGGAACCTGCATCTGCATGCGGAAGGCGAGCTCGTAGTTGTCCATGCGCGCGGCGAGTTCGTCGAGGCCCGGATGCGCAGCGGCGTGGGCGGAGTTGAGCTGTGCGAGGAGATCGAGGTTGGCGCGTTGGCGCGCGGGCGTGACGCCGGCGGGCGGCGTGAGATCGAGAATGGGCGAGCCCTTCGCGCGGAGCGGCGTGCCTTGGAAACTCGCGGGGAGGTAGCCGTTGCTCCAGTTGGCCGTGCCGCCCTGCGGGTAGGAGATTTCGGGGAGGACGATGAAGCCGGGGAGATTTTGGTTGAGCGAGCCGAGGCCGTAGGTGACCCACGCGCCGAGGCCGGGATCCCCGCCGAAGCGGTTGCCCGTGTTCATCTGATACATCGCGGTGGGGTGGTTGACAGAGTCGACCTGGCAGCCGCGGTAGAAACAAAGATCGTCGGCGACCTTGGCGAGGTGCGACCAGTTCGTCGCCATGTCGGCGCCGGATTGGCCAACGCGGTGAAACGCGAAGGGGCTTTGGACGTAGTAGCGTTTGCCGCTCTCCATTGCGGATTTTTCCTTACCTTCGCGCGTGAATTCCTGGAGGTGCAGGCGCGAGAGCGCGGGCTTCGGGTCGAAGGTGTCGATGTGCGACGGGCCGCCCTCCATCATTAGGAAAATGCAGTTCTTGGCCTTGGTGGGGAGATGGCCCGGGCGCGGCGCGAGGGGATTGGTTTTCTCGGCGGCGCGGGCCGAGGAGGACTGCGCGAGGAGCGCGGAAAACGCCACGCTCCCGAGGCTCGCGCCGAGGCTGTAGAGAAAATCGCGGCGCGTCGGAGCGTGGAGAGCGCGGGCGCCGGCGCAGGGGAAGAAGGGGCTAGTCGACATACGCGAATTCGTTGGCGTTGAAGAGGGCGAGGCAGACGTCGGCGAGGGCACGGGTGCGCAACGGGACATCGCCAGGGCGGAGGTCGGGGATGAAGTCGGCGTTGGCGTGGAGTTTTTCCGTGAAGGAGAATTTTTCGCCGGTGTTTTCCTCCACGGCGTCGCGGCGGATTTCGAGCGGGGGGGCGGGCGTGGTCGGAACTTCGTGGGCGATGAGGGCGGAAATTTTCTTCCAGTGGGCGAGGCAAGCGGCGAGTTCGGCGGCGCTGGGTGCGCGCGAAAAAACGAGGGCGAAGCAGCGCGTGAGGGCGTCGGCGTCGGATTTCGTTTCCTTCACCGCGCGCGCCGCGAGCGCGAGGGCGCGGGCGTGGCTGGCGGCGCTGTTGAAGAGGCTGAAAACCTGCGGCGTGACCGTTGAAGCGTCGCGGCGTTCGCAGGAAAAATCGGGTGTCGGTTGGTTGAAGACCTCCAGCGCGGGATCGGGGAGGCCGCGGATTTTCAGCGCGTAGAGGCTACGGCGATGGCGCTGCGCGGGGAGCGGATTGGGAATCCACGCAGAGGCAAAGGTGCCCATGACTTGTCGCGGCTGGAGCGCGGCTTCGAGGTTGATCTC
>JBEANZ010000811.1:0-11427 GCA_041165185.1 Verrucomicrobiota bacterium
TCAGCGCGGGGGCCGCGGCCGGCTTCGATCCGGCGTCCAGTTACTCGTTCAACTTCGTGAGCGCCGGCAGCATCACGGGATTCTCCGCCGACAAGTTCTCGCTCAACACCGGCGGCTTCACGGGCTCCACCGGCACCTGGTCTATTGCCCAATCCGGTAACTCGCTCAACCTCCTCTACGCCGCTGGCGCCGCCGTCCCCGAACCGAGCACCTATGCCGCGCTAGCCGGCGCGGGCGCCCTCGCCTTCGCGATCTACCGCCGTCGAAAGGAAAAATCCGAGCCCGCCACCGCGACGAAAATTATCGCCGCTCTCTGACCGGCGTAGCCGTGGACGAGGCGTCCCGCCTCGTGCTGGTGCCTCGTCGGAAACTCGCCCCTCACCCCTGCGGCCCCTGAGGCGGGACGCCTCAGCCACGACTCGCTCCGCGCCCTCCGCGTTTCCCTGCCTTGGTTTTTTTCCGAAATCTTCCTGCCCCAAGATCTTCCTGCCTCACTGGTTCGGATTTTTTGGCAGGAAGATTGAGGGCAGGAAGATTTTCCCAGCACCACCCGCCTCGCCCTTCCGCCGGTTCCCACGTTTCGCGCTTTGCAGCGTCGACGTTTGGTCGGTTCCTGACGCGCGAGGCCTGTCCGCCGTTTTCGTCACAAATACAGGGTCGCTTGTCACAGGCGGGTTGCGCGGCGGGGCGGTTTCATCGCGCGATCGAAGCGGCTCCAGTGCGATCACCCCTCGGGTGCGTTTCGGCTCCCGCCACGGTGCCATGACAGCCCCGCGCCGCCATTCTCCTCGTCCCATACTGCACCCGCGACCATTCCACATGAAACCATCACGCCCTACTCTGCCCCGTTTGCTCGCGTCGGCTTTCCTCCGCTGCCGGTCATTCCGCGCGGCGCAGGTCTTGCCACTGGTTGCCGCCGCCTTGCTGGCTTCCACGCTCCGCGCCCAGACCGTCTTTTATTGGGACACCAACGGCAGCACCGCCGGCACCGCCACGGCCGGAGGCAACTGGGACACCAGCACCGGCAATTGGACGACCAATTCCGCAGGCTCCGCAGCGACGACGACCTGGACCAACAATTCCGGCAATCCGAACGACGCGGTGTTTTCCGCCGGGACCACCGGCGGCTCCTACACGGTCACCCTCACCACCCCCATCAATGTCCGCAATATCACGTTCGAAGATGCCGGAGTTACCATAGCGGGCTCGTCCGCCCTGACACTCGGTGGCACCACGCCCACGATCACCACGACGGTTTCCGGCACAATTTCAGCGTCGCTCGACGGCACTGCCGGTCTCGTCAAGACTGGCGGGGGAGCGCTCATGCTTTCTGGCACCAACACCTACACGGGTGGCACCACCATATCCGCCGGTCATCTGGCAATCGGTGTCGGCGGCACGGCAGGCAGTATCTCCGGCAATATATTAAATAACAGTGAGTTGGGTTTCAATCGATCCGATGCAGTCACCTTCGCTGGCGTCGTTTCCGGCGGCGGCTCCCTGTTCAATTCCGGCACGGGCACGCTCACCATCTCCGGCGCCAACACCTACACGGGAGTAACTCAGGTGCATGCGGGCACGCTTGCCTTGGGGGCGAGCAACGCACTGCCGAGCACGAGCGCCGTCACTGTTAACGGCGGCACGACCCTCAACCTTGCCAACTTCTCCGCCACGGCGGGTTCGCTCGCGGGTGCCGGCAGCGTCACGCTCGGCTCTGGCACGTTCACAGTCGGCGGCACTAACACCTCCACCACGTTTTCAGGCGTGGCCTCCGGCACCGGTGGCCTGACCAAGACCGGCACCGGCACGCTCACCCTCTCCGGCGCCAATACCTACTCCGGTGCGACTGCGGTGTCCGTCGGCACACTTACACTCGGCGCCGCCAACTCTCTGCCCAGCGCCAGCGCGGTGACGGTCGCCAACGGCGCGACCCTCAACTTGGCCAACTTCTCCGCCACCGCCGGTTCGCTCGCGGGAGCCGGTAGCGTCACCCTCGGCTCCGGCACCTTCAGCGTCGGTGGCGCCAATACCTCCACTACGTTTTCCGGCGTGCTCTCCGGCACCGGGGGCCTGACCAAGGCCGGCACCGGCACCTTCACGCTCTCGGGCACCAACACGTTTTCGGGCCCCACCTCCGTCACCGGCGGCCGACTCGCGCTCAGCGGCTCCGCCGCGAACAGCGCGTTCACGGTGAGCGGCGGCGGCATGCTTTCCGGCACTGGCAATGTCGGCAGCCTCACGATCGGAACCGGCGGCAGCGTCTCGCCCGGCAATTCCCCCGGCACGCTCTTCGTCGCCGGCGCGAGCACCTTCGGCGGCGGTGGCGCGCTGAATTGGGAAATCAACGCCACCGCGACCGGCGGCGGCGTGGCCGGCGCGACCACGGGTTGGGACCTGCTCTCGATTTCCGGCGCGCTCAACATCGCAGCCACCAGCGGCAGCCCGTTCACCATCAACCTCTCCTCCCTCAACGGCCTCAGCGCGGGGCTGGCGGCCGGTTTCGATCCGGCGTCCAGCTACACGTTCGACTTCGTGAGCGCCGGCAGCATCACGGGATTCTCCGCGGACAAGTTCACGCTCAACACCGGTGGCTTCATGGGCTCCACCGGCACCTGGTCCATCGCCCAATCCGGCAACTCGCTCAACCTCCTCTACGCCGCCGGCGCCGCCGTCCCCGAGCCGAGCACCTATGCCGCGCTGGCCGGCGCGGGAGCCCTCGCCTTCGCGATCTACCGCCGTAAGAAAAAGCCGACCGCGCCCGCCGCCCGTTGCGCCAGCTTCTGACCAGCGCTTCCCCGGACGCGCCCGCCGACCAGTCCGTTGCTCGGCGCCCTCCGCGTTTCTCCGCCACGGCTCGGTCCGAAATCTTCCTGCCCAAAATCTTCCTGCCTCTCCTTCTCGGATTTCTTTGCAGGGAGATTGAGGGGGGAAGATTCCCCCAACACCACCCGCCTCGCCCTTCCGCCCGTTCTCCAATCTGCGGTTTCCTGAATCTGCGGGAAAAATTCCGAGCAAAAAATTTCCCACAGATTCAGGCACCCGCAGATTGGCCGAGCCCCGATCCAAGCTCCGTCCCCACCCCCTGAGGCGAGACGCCTCAGCCACGACTCGCTGCGTGCCACCGCGTCTGCGCCGCCGCGTCGCGAGGCTTGCCCCGCCGCGCGCCGCGCCCGAGCTTTGCCGGAGCGCCATGAATCTCCCCATTCGCCGCCTGCTGACCGTTTTCACGCTCGCCCTCACCGCCCTGCTCGCCGCCCCCACCGCCGTCGCCGCCGACTCCCCCCGCACGCCGCCCAACGTCCTCTACATCCTCGCCGACGATCTCGGCGTCGGCGACCTCTCGTGTTTCAATCCGCAGAGCGCGTGGCGCACGCCGCACCTCGACCGCCTCGCGCGCGAGGGGATGATGTTCACCGACGCCCACTCGGCCTCCGGCGTCTGCACGCCGAGCCGCTACACGCTGCTCACCGGCCGCTACTCGTGGCGCACGAAAATGAAAAAAGGCGTGCTCAACGGCTACAGCCCGCCGCTCCTCGAACCCGGCCGCGTGACCGTGGCGGATTTTCTCCGCGGCCACGGCTACGCCACCGCGGCCTTCGGCAAATGGCACCTCGGCCTCGGCTGGCAGCGCACCGGCCCGCGCGAGGACAACGTCGACTTCGCGCAACTCATCACCGACGGCCCCACGCACCACGGCTTCGACCGCTTCTTCGGCATCAGCGCGTCGCTCGACATGCCGCCCTACGTCTGGATCGCCGACGACCGCGCGACCCGCGTGCCCACCGCCACCGTCGCCGACAGCCCCGCGCCGAAGCTCTGGCGCGGCGGCCCCATCGCAGACGATTTCAAAATGGAGGACGTGCAACCGCGCCTCACCGAGCAGACGCTCGCCTACCTCGCCGAGCGCGCCGCCGCGCGCGACGGCAAACCGTTTTTCCTCTACGTCCCGCTCGCCGCGCCGCACACGCCGGTGCTGCCGACGCGCGACTTCGACGGCAAGACCGGCACCACGCCCTACGGCGATTTCGTCGCGCAGGTCGACGCCGACGTCGGCCGCATCCTCGCCGCGCTCGACGCCCACGGCCTCGCGAAAAACACCCTCGTGATTTTCACCGCCGACAACGGCTTCGCTCCACCCGGCGGCCTCGCCGCGCTGCAAAAAATTTCCCACGACCCGAGCGCCGGCCACCGCGGCTACAAGGCCGACCTCTTCGAAGGCGGACACCGCGTGCCCTTCCTCGCGCGCTGGCCCGGCGTCACGCCCGCCGGCACGCGCTGCGCCGAGACGATTGGCCAACTCGATCTCTTCGCGACGTGCGCGGAAATCCTCGGCGCCAAAATTCCCGCCACCGCCGCCGAAGACAGCGTGAGTTTTCTCCCCCTCCTGCGCGGTGCAAAGTCCTCCACGCCCCGCGCTGCGCCGCTCGTGAATCACAGCGCCGACGGCGAATTCGCGATCCGCGACGGCAAATGGAAACTCCTCCTTTGCCCCGGCTCCGGCGGCTGGAGCGCGCCCACCGCCACGCCCTCCGTGTGGCTGCCCGCGCCGCGCGCCGATCTCTCGAAACTCCCGCCCTTCCAGCTCTACGATCTCGCCACCGATCCGGCTGAGACGAAAAATCTCGCCGCCACGCATCCGGAAATTGTCCAGCGCCTCGGCCGCGCCCTGCGCGATCTGATCGAGCGCGGCCGCAGCACGCCGGGCGCGCCGCAGCCGGTCGTCCTCGACGCCGGCTGGCCGCAGCTCGCGTGGATGAAAAATTTCGCCCCCTGAACTCGGCGGCTGGAAAGCCGCCGCTCCGCCGGAGGGGCGGCTTTCCAGCCGCCCGCCCTGTGCGGTTGTCCGCTTCACGCATCCCAACTCCCTCCGCCCACCCCATGAAAATCCGCCTCCCCGCCGTCGTCGTCGTTTTCGTTTTCGTGGCGCTCGCCCGCCTCGCCCTCGCCCAACGCCCCGCGCCGCTCTATCCCGACGCCACGCCCGTCCTCTCGGTCGATGCGCTGCGCAAGGTTTCGCTCCCCCACACCACCATCGAGTCCGTCACCGCCGTCGACGCCGAGAACCTCGTGCGCGTGACCGCCATCGTCACGCACCCACCCGCGAACGATCGCGTGACCGTGTGGGTCGCGCTCCCGTTGAAAAACTGGAACGGCCGCTTCATGGGCACCGGCGGCGGCGGCTTCAGCGGCGGCGGCGACCGCGCCCCGCGCACGATGGCCGCGCAGGGCTTCGCGGCGGCCGGCACCGACACCGGCCACGAGGGCGGCAGCGGGGCGTTCGCGCTCCACGGCAGCGGCCGGCTCAACTGGCAGGAAATCCGCGACAACGCCTACCTCGGCATCCACGCCATGACCGTCGTCGGCAAGGCGCTCGCGACCGCGTTCTACGGCAAGCCGCCGCGCTATTCGTATTTCACCGGCAGCTCCACCGGCGGACGCCAGGCGCTGATGGAAGCGCAACGTTTCCCCGAGGACTACGACGGGATTTTCTCCGGCTGCCCCGCCGTCAACTGGCACAAGATGGTGCCGACCGGAATGTGGGCGCAGGTCGTCATGCATGAGGCGAAGAATTTCGTGTCGAAGGCCAAGCTCGACGCCGTGACCGCCGCCGCCATCGCCGCGTGCGACGGCGCCGACGGCGTGGTCGACGGCGTGATCGACGATCCGTTGCGCTGCGCGTGGGACCCGGAGGACTTCGTCGGCACGAAAGTGGGCGCGGAAACATTCACCGCCGCCGACGCCGAAGTCGTGCGCCGCGTGTGGGACGGCCCGCGCGGCCACGCCGGCCAGCTCCTCTGGTTCGGCCTCACGCGCGGCGCGAGCCTCGCCACCATCGCCGGCACCGAGGGCACGCCGCTCGACGGCAAGCCCTTCGGCCCCGCGCACGAGTGGGTGAAATATTTTCTCGCGCAAAACGCCCAGTGGGACTGGCACACGCTCACCCGCGCGGAACTCGAGTTGTTCATCAATCAGTCCGCCGAACTCTACGGCCCGATCTTCGGCGCCGACGATCCCGACCTCACGCGCTTCCGCGATCGCGGCGGCAAGCTCCTCATCACGCACGGCATGGCCGACCAGCTCATCCCGCCGCAGGGCACGATCGAGTATTACGAAAAAGTGCAGCGCCGCATGGGCGGCGCGGCGAAGGCGGCGGAGTTTGCACGCCTGTTCCTCGTGCCCGGCGTCGATCACGGTTTCCGCGGCGCGGGCCCGACGCCGCAGGGCACGCAGGCGGCGCTCATCCGCTGGGTCGAGGAGGGCAAGGCGCCCGACCGCCTCCTCGGCGAGGCGCGCAACGCCGACGGCAAAGTCCTGCGCACGCGCCCGCTGTTCCCCTACCCGCAGTTCGCGAAATACGCCGGCACCGGCAACCCGGACGACGCCGCCAACTTCGTCGCCGCCACGCGCACGCCATGAGTTGCCGCGTCATCGGGCTGGGCGAAATTCTCTGGGACTTGCTGCCCGAAGGCCGCCAGCTCGGCGGCGCCCCTGCGAATTTCGCCTACCACGCGCGCGCCCTCGGCGCCGACGCCGGCATCGTCTCCCGTGTGCGCCGCGATGCCCTCGGCCGCGCGATCCTCCGTCGCCTGATCAAGAGCGGCCTCTCGATCGAACTCGTGCAGTTCGACCCCGCCGCGCCGACCGGCACGGTCACCGTCGCGCTCAACCCCGCCGGCACGCCCGCCTACACCATCCACGAAAACGTCGCCTGGGATCGGTTGCGGGCGACGCCCCGCAATCGGCACGCGCTGGCGCAGGCGGACGCGGTGGCGTTCGGCACCCTCGCCCAGCGCACGCCGGCGGCGCGCGCCGCGATCCGCGAACTGCTCGGCTACACGCCGCCCGCCGCGCTCCGCATTTTCGATCTCAACCTGCGGCAGAAGTATTTCTCGCGCGAGATCGTCGAGGAGTCGTTGGGCCTCGCAAACGTCCTCAAGCTCAACGACGCCGAGCTGCCCGTCGTCGCCGAGATGTTTGCGCTGACCGGCGGCGAACGCGCCGTCGTCGCCGCGCTGGCGGCGCGGTTCCGGCTGCGCCTCGTCGCGCTCACGCGTGGCGCGCGCGGCAGCCTGCTCTTCGACGGCACGCGCTGGTCGGAGGCGACGCCGCGCCCCATCACCGTGGTGGACACCGTGGGCGCCGGCGATGCGTTCACGGCGGCGCTTGCCGTCGGGCTGCTGCGCGGAATGAAGCTCGGCGCGCTGCATCGCGCGGCGAACGCCGTGGCGCGCCACGTGTGCGGCTGCGCGGGCGCGACGCCGCCGTTGCCCGCGGCGTTGGTCCGGCCGTTCGCGGCCCCGTCAGCCGCGCAGTAGTTCCTCGGCGTGCGCGACGGCGCTGCGCGCGGTGCGGTCGCCGAGCATGCGCGCGAGTTCGGCGACGCGCGCCTTTCGGTTCGCCTGAATCGGCGCGATGGTGACGACCGCGCGCTCCTTCGACTGGTCCTTGGTCACGACGAGATGGCAGGTCGCCTTCGCCGCGACCTGCGGCAAATGCGTCACGCACAGCACCTGATGGCTCGCCGCGATCGCGGCCATTTTCTCGCCGACGACGCGGCCGATCTCGCCGCCGACGTTCGCATCGACCTCGTCGAAGACCAACAGCGGCACCTCGTCCAAGTCGGCCAGCACGGTCTTGAGCGCGAGCATCACGCGGGCGAGCTCGCCGCTCGACGCCACGCGGTTCAACGGCAGCGCGGCCTCGCCGACATTCGGCGAAAACAGGAACTCGCAGCCGCAGTCGCCCATCGGCCCCGGCTCCGCGAGCGGCACGACGCGCACGGCAAAATCCGCCTTCGCGAAGCCGAGCTGCGCGATGCCCTTCGCCGCGACCTTCGCGAGATCCTTCGCGGCCTTTTCGCGCAGGGCGCGCAGGGCGGTCGCGTCCTTCTTCACGGCGCGGGCCGCATCCGCGGCTCGCGTGTCGAGCCGCGCGAGCGTCCCGGCGAGGTCGCCCTGCGCGGCGAGGCGAGCGCGCAGTTCCTCGCGCGCCGCCGCGACGGCGCGCACATCGCCGCCATGCTTGCGCTTGGCCTCGAGCCACGCGTCCATCCGCGCCGCGAGCGCCTCCGCCTGCTCCGGATCGAATTGGCACTGCTGGCTGAGCGCGGCGAACTCGGCGCCGAGATCGTTGAGTTCGACGGCGGCGGATTCGAGCCGCTGCGCGAGCGGCTGGCTCGCCGGATCGAGGGCCTCGAGTTGGCGCGCCTCGCGCAGCAGGGCGGCCACGCGCGTCTGCACGCCCTCGTCGCCGGTGAGTCCCGCCGCGAGCGACGCGGAAATCTCCGTCAGCTCCTGCGCGCCGCTCATCCGGGAGAAATCGCGCTCGAGCGCCGCGATCGCCTCGTCGGAGAGATCGAGCGCGTCGAGCTTCGCGAGTTGCGCGCGCAGAAAATCGAGTTGCTCCGGCGCCAGCTTGGTCTCGTTGGCCAGCCGTTCGCGTTCGGCGAGGACGGCGCGCCACGCGTGGTATTTTTCGCGATAGGCGGCGAGCGCCCCGCCCGCGCGGCCAAACAGATCGAGCAGCTCGAGCTGGCAGGCGTCCTTAAGCAGCCGGCGCGGTTCCCCCGGCCCGTGAAAATCGATCCAGTGTTCGCCGAGGCGCTGGAGCGCGGCGAGCGTGGCGAGGCTGCCGTTGACGGAGAGGCGCGGCGCCTTGTCGCGCGGCACGCTCCGCTTGAGGATCACGAGGCCGTCCTCGCTCGGCGGCAGGTCGAGGGCGAGCAGGAGCGCGTCGACTTTTTTCGGCTCCGCGAAAAACAAACTCGCCTCGACCTCGCACGCCGCCGCGCCCTGCCGGATGATCGTTTTGTCGGCGCGCTCGCCGGCGAGGAGGCTGAGGGCGCCGAGCAGGATGCTCTTGCCGGCGCCCGTCTCGCCCGTGACCGCCGTGAACCCCGCCTCGAAATCGAGCGCGACTTCGTCGAGGAGCGCGAGGTTGCGGATGCGGAGCGATTGGAGCATGGCGGCAACCGATGAACACGCGCCGCGCATCCGTCAAAGCCGCAGCGGGCGAAAAAATCCGCAGCGACGGTTCGCGAAGGAAAACTCTTGCCGAGCGCCCGGCGCGTCGTCCTTAGTCTGCGCTCCGCTTTCGGCGGACCCTTAGCTCAGTTGGTTAGAGCACTTCCTTGACATGGAAGGGGTCACTGGTTCGAGTCCAGTAGGGTCCACCATCCGAGCCGCGAAATCACCCGATTCGCGGCTTTTTCGCGCCCGTTTTCAGAGGGAAAACCAGGCCTCGGCCTGCGTCTTGTCCCGCGCGATTTGGGCGCGCAATTCGTCGAGCCCGGCGAATTTCATTTCCGGCCGGAGGAACGACAGCCACTCCGCCTTCACGTGATCACCTTCGCCAAATGGACAGGCGCCGAGCACATGGATTTCGAGGCGCGGTTCGGTCGTCTGCTCGACCGTGGGCCGCAGGCCGTAGTTCGCCACGGCGAGCAGCGGCGCCGCGCCCGCCACCTCCGGCGCCGAGACCCGCACCGCGTAAACGCCGTAGCGCGGCGGGAGCGGCGGCGTCCACGCGAGGTTGAGCGTGGGAAAACCAATCGTGCGACCGAGGCGTTTGCCCGGCGCCACGAAACCGTGCGCGAAGTAGGCGTAGCCGAGCAAGGCGTTGGCCGCCGCGATGTCTCCCGCTTCGAGGAGCGCGCGAATGCGCGTGCTGCTGATCGGTTCGCCGTCGCGGGTGACGCGCGGGACGCCCACCACGCGCACGCCCAGCGGGAGCGCCGTCGCGACGAGGAGCGCGACGTCGCCACGCCGGCCGCGGCCGAAGCGGAAATTCTCGCCGACGTGGATCGCGGCGAGCTGGGGCAGGCGTTGTTTCAACCACGGCAGGAAGTTCTCCGCCTTGATGCCCGCGACGTCCGGCGTGAAGGGCAGCGTGATCACGGCGTCGACGCCGAGGCGGTTCAACATCCGCGCCTTGGTCGCCGCGGGTTGGATCAGTTTCGTCGGGCTGTCCGGGCGGAACAGCGCGCTGGGGTGCGGCCAAAACGTGAGCACGCCGCTCAGTGCGCCGTCCGCGCGGGCCGTCCGCACCGCCGGATCGATCACGGCGCGGTGGCCGAGGTGCAGGCCGTCGAACATCCCGAGGGCGAGGTGCAGCGGGCGCGGCGGGAGCGCCGCCGCCTCGTCGAACGAAGCGAACTGCGCGGGCGGGTTCACAGCGCGATCATCGGCACCGCGTCGCGCGCCGGAATCAGGCGCTGCTCGATCTCGGGGATCGTGAGGGCGTTGATTTGGTCGAGCGTCAGGGCCTGGGAGACGTTGAACTTGTCCGTCGCCGTGCGGCGCAGCGCGGCGAGGTGGCCGCCGCAGCCGAGTTTCTGGCCAAGGTCGCGCGCGAGCGTGCGCACGTAGGTGCCCTTCGTGACGCGCATCCGGAAATCGAAACGCGGCAGGCCAAACTTCGTGACCTCCCACTCCATCACGCGGATGAAGCGCGGTTCGCGCGCGATCTCCTCGCCCTTGCGCGCGCTTTTGTAGAGCGGCACGCCGTCAATCTTGATCGCGGAGAACATTGGCGGGAGCTGGTATTGGTCGCCGTGGAAGCCGGCCACGGCGGCGCGCAACTCCGCCTCGGTGAGCGGCGGCACGGGGCGCGTCTCCATCATGTCGCCCTCGGCGTCCTGCGTGTTGGTCACCTTGCCGAGTTCGATGGTGCCCTCGTAAACCTTGTCGAGGCTGATGAGGTATTGGGAGATGCGCGTGGCCTTGCCGACGAGCACGATGAGGAGCCCGGTCGCCATCGGGTCGAGCGTGCCAGCGTGGCCGAGGCGCGACATGCGGAGCTTGCCGCGCAGCCGCGCGATCACGTCGTGCGAGGTATGGTCGCTCGGCTTGTCGACGAGCAGCACGCCGTCGAGTTCCTTGGCGGGCGCGAGCATGGGCTAGGTTTTCCGCTCGGCGTCGACCACCGCGAGCCGCTCGGCGAGGGCGGCGACGAGCCGCGCCGGAAAATTTTCCGCGCCGGACTTGAGGTTCAACCCCGCCGCGCACGCGTGGCCGCCGCCGTTGAACTGCGCCGCCACGAGATCGACGCGAAACGCGGGGGCCTTCGCGCGCAGGCTGCCCTTCACGCTGCCGTCCGCGCGTTCTTCGATCAGTGCGCCGATGTCGACGCCCTCGATGCTGCGCGCGTAGTCGACGAGGCCCTCGGTGTCCTCGGCGGTCGTGCCCGTCTGCTCGAAAATCCCCGCCGGCAGCGTGCCGACGCAGACGCGGCCGCCGCACTCGAGGCGCAGCGAGGCGAGGAAGCGCTGGAGCAACTGCATCTTGCCCGCCGTCTCCCGTTCGTAGAGGTGGTAGCCGGCCTCGACGGGGCTCGCGCCGCGCGCGACGAGTTCGCCGGCGAGCACGAAGCAGCGGCGCGTGGTGGAGTTGAAGCGGAACTGCCCGGTGTCGGTCAGCACGCCGGCGT
>JBEANZ010000812.1:0-4892 GCA_041165185.1 Verrucomicrobiota bacterium
CGTTCTCCCCTGCCTCTTGGCCCTCGCCGCCGCTGGCTTGGCGCCCGCCGCGCCCTTCACAGCGGGCAATATCGGTCTCATGCGCCTGGGCGATGGCTCCACGGCGCTGAGCGCGGCGGCGGCCCCGGTGTTCATCGATGAATATACGCCGGCCGGGGTGTTGGTGCAGTCGGTCGCGCTCCCCACGACCGTGAGCGGTGCCCACAAGCAACTGGTCCTGAATGGCAACGGCACCACCAGCGGCAATCTCACCCGCTCCGCCGATGGCAACTACCTCCTCCTGTGCGGCTACGGCGCGGCCGTCGCGACCGCCAGCGTCAATGGCGCCAACGGCCTCCCCCGCGTGATCGGGCGCATCGACGCCTCGGGCACTATCGACACCACCACGGCGCTCGACGGCACGACGCACGATCTCGATTTCCGCGGCGCCGCCTCGCTCGACGGCACGGCGTTTTGGACCATCGGGCAAAACCTCGGGGTGCGTTACTCGCTGCTCGGCGGGACCACCTCCACGAGCGTCTGCGCCCTCCCGATCAACATGCGCTTTATCTCCGTGCAGAACGGGCAGCTCTACTTCTCCTGCGGCATCGCCTCGGCGTCTGCCGCCTTCGCGATTTCCACCGTCGGCGCCGGCACGCCAACGGGTAGCGGCCAGACCGGCACGGTCCTGCCGGGCTTGCCCGCCACGACCACCACCCAGGCCTTCGCCGGCTTTTTCTTCGCCGATTTGAGCACCAGCGTCGCGGGCGTCGACACCCTCTACGTGGCCGATGAAAACTCGTCCACGTCCGTCGCTGGTCTCCGAAAATTTTCCCTCGTCGGCGGCAATTGGACGTCCAACGGCACCGTCGACCCCGGGCCGCGCTACCGCCATATCACCGGCAAGGTTTCCGGCGGCACCGTCACGCTCTACGCCACGAAGGATGCCACCACCTTTGTCAAGTTGACCGACAGCAGCGGCTACAACGCCGCCTTCACCGGCACCCCCACCGTCCTCGCCACGGCGGGCACAAACACCGCCTACCGCGGCGTGGCCTTCCTGCCCGCCGTCCCCGACACCACCCCGCCCACCGTCGTGAGCATCGTCCGCCAAACCCCCACCGGCCAAACCACCACCAGCGCCAGCCTCACCTTCCGCGTGACCTTCAGCGAAGCCGTCAACGCCCCCACCACCGCCAACTTCGCCGTCGCCGCCGTCAACAGCTCCACCATCACCGGCACCATCGCGAGCGTCACCACCGTCTCCACCTCCGTCTACGACGTCGCCGTCACGATCACGGGCGGCACGGGCGAATTCCGCCTCAAGGTCATCGACTGAGCCCTCGGCTCCGCGCCATTCCGCATGGGCAAGTCCTACCATTTCATCTCCGGCCTCCCGCGCAGCGGCTCCACCCTGCTCGCCGCGATCCTGCGCCAAAATCCCCGCCTGCACGCCGCGATGACGAGCCCCGTCGGCTCCCTCTTCTCCTCGCTCCACACCACGATGGGCCAGCAGAACGAGTTCTCCGAATTCATCGCCGAGCAACAGCGTGAGCGCATCCTCCGCGGCCTCTTCGACCTCTATTACCAGGACTTCGCGCAGGACGTGATTCTCGACACCAACCGCCTCTGGTGCGCCCGCCTCCCGCTCCTCCTGCGCCTCTTCCCTGACGCCAAGATCCTCTGCACCGTTCGCAACGTCGCCTGGGTCATGGACAGCATTGAGCGCCTCGTCCGCAAGAACGCCCTCCAGCCCTCGCGGCTCTTCAACGGCCCCGCCGAAAGCGACACCGTTTACCATCGCGTCGAGGCGCTCGCCGGCCGCGACCGCTTCGTCGGCTTCTCCTACTACGCGCTGAAAGAGGCTTTCTACAGCCCGGAGGCCCGCAATATCCTCATCATTGATTACGACCTCCTCGCCCAGTCGCCCGCGAAGGTTCTCCCGCTCATCTACGGCTTCCTCGGCGAGCCCGCCTACGCCCACAACTTCGACAATCTCGACTACCAAGAGCCCGGCTTCGACGCTCGCGTCGGCCTTCACGGGCTCCATGAAGTGAAACGCAAAGTCGCCCTCCAGCCCCGCCCCACTGTCCTCCCGCCCGACCTCTTCCAACAATACAGCCAGCTCGATTTCTGGAAAAACTCCGGCGGCAGCGCCGCCAGCGTCATCAGCGCTACCGTTCCCACCGCTCCCATCGCTTCTGCCACACCTATCTCGCTTTGAGCATGTCCCACTCCCTACCCTTTCCCAGCCGGCCCGTCCGCTCCGTCTCGCTCCGCCGCGACCTCCCCACCGTCCCCGGTGCCTCGACGCGCGCCCTCGCCTTCGGCCTCTCCTTCTCCTCGCTCGCCCTCGCCCTCCGCGCCGAGTCCGACTCGCTCGCCTCGCCTCCCGGCACCGGCACGCCCACGCCCGACACCCTCGGCCAACCCGCCCCCGCCCCGCTCGCGCCCGGCGCCGCCCCCGCGCGCGGCCGCGGTGAACTTTTCTTCATCGACGCCGCCGTCGCCGATCCCCGCGCCTTCTGGCTCGCCGCTCCCGCCGGCGCCACCGTCGTCGCCATCCCCGCCGACGTCGATTCGTGGGAATTCATGGCCGCCGAAGCCGCCCGCTTCCACGACCTCGGTGCCATTCACCTTGTCTCCCACGGTGCACCCGGTGCCCTCGTCCTCAACGGCCACCGCACCACCGCCGCCGACCTCGCCCCCCGCGCCGCCCTCCTGCGCCGCCTCGGCGCCGCCCTCTCCAAAAACGGCGACATCCTCCTCTACGGCTGCGACACCGGCGCCGGCGACGCTGGCCGCCTGCTCGTCACGCGCCTCGCCGATTTCACCGGCTCCGACGTCGCCGCCTCCGCCAACCGCACCGGCGCCCGCCGCGGCGCCGATTGGAACCTCGAAATCACCGCCGGCGTGATCGAAACGCCCACCGCCGCCCCCGCCGACTACGCGCACACCCTCCACACCGCTAGCGTCAGCACCCTCGCCCAACTCAAGGCCGCGATCGCCACCGCCAGCGCCGACGGTGCCGCCGATACCATCACCCTCACGGCCAACATCAGCTTCGCCTCCGCCGCCGACGCCATCACCATCAACGTCACCGACGGCCAGACCCTCTCCATCGTTGGCGGCGGCTTCACCCTGAGCGGCGGCAACCTCGCCCGCGTCCTCGACATCACCGCCGGCAACGTCGCGATCAGCAACCTCACCATCACCAACGGCAAGTTGAGTGGCAACGGAGGCGCCGCCGGTGCCGGCGGCGCGAGCAGCCCCGGCGGAAGTTCCCTGGGCGCGGGCATTCGGAATGCCGGAATCCTCACGATCACTAACAGCACGATTACTGGCAACAAGGCATCCGGCGGCGGCGGCGGCGGCGCTAGCACCGGCACCAACTACGCCGGCGGCGGCGGTGGCGGGGGCGGTTTCGGCTCGGGAATCGGTGGCGCGGGGGGCGCCGGTTCTCCTGGTGGCGCCTATGCCGCCGCCTCTGCCGCCACTGGCATTACCGGAGGCAAAGGCGGGGGTGGCGCGGCCGGCACGGCGGGGAAAGGCGGTAGCAGCACCGCTGGAGCGGGCTCCACCTACTCCGGCACCGGATACACGGTTGGCGGAATTGGCGGACTCGCCAACAACGGCACCATTTCGATCGGCGGAGGCGGCGGTGGGACTGGGACCAAGGGAACCGGCGGTGCCGGCGGCAACGCGGCCGGCGGCATCTACAACACCGGCACGATCACGATTCTTACCAGCACCATTTCAAACAATATAGGGGCCGCTGGCGGCGGCGGCGGCGGCGGCACATCTTACTTTCCCAACACCGGCAACGGTGGCGCGGGCGGTGCCGGCATCGGCGGCATCTGGAACAAAGGCGGCACCGCCCGGCTGGACGCCGCGAGCTTCGCGACCCTTGCCACCGGCAATGCAGCCGGCGGCGGCACCGGCGGAGTCGGCATGGGCGGCACTAACGTCAGCGGCGCCAACGGCACCGCGACCGCCGGCCTCTCCACAACCAACAGCGGCACGCAGAACACCGCCTACGTCGCCCCCGACACCACCCCGCCCACCGTCGTCAGCATCGTCCGTCAAACCCCCACCGGCCAGTCCACCACCAGCGCCAGCCTCACCTTCCGCGTGACCTTCAGCGAGGCCGTCAACGCCCCCACCACCGCCAACTTCGCCGTCGCCGCCGTCAACTCCTCCACCATCACCGGCACCATCGCGAGCGTCACCGCCGTCTCGACCTCCGTTTACGACGTCGCCGTCACGATCACGGGCGGCACGGGGGAATTCCGGATCAAGGTCATCGACTAAGGCCAGGCAGCAAACCCTCTTGAACCACGGATGAACACGGAGAGACACGGATCCAAGCGCGTCGCGCCTTGCCCCGCGAGGAAGGGCGACGCCACCTCCGTCCACGCGTGTGCGCCCCAGCGGCTCGCCGTCTCGGTCGTTTTCCATCCGCGTTCCGCCTTGTTATCCCCGGCAAGACGATCTTGGTTTTTCCGGCTCCCAGCGCCCGGTCCGAGCCGCGTCTTTCGCTCTCTATTGCCCCCGAACCTCGGTTTCGCTCTCTCGCCATGAACCCTCATCGCCCCGGCGCTCGGCTCGCCGCCCTGTTCACCCTTGTTTTGCTCGGTGCCGCCCCGCTTGCCGCCGCGCCCTACGTCACCACGATCAACCGCCTGCCCCAAAACACCCTCGTCGTCTCTGGCACGAGCACCGTCTTCCGCGTGACCTTCAATGCCAGCGTTACTGGCGTGGACATCGCCGACTTCACCCTTGTAAAGATCGGCACTGCCACCGGCACCATCGCCTCCGTCACCGGCAGTGGCGCGAGTTACGATGTCACGGTCAACGCCATCTCCGGCTTCGGCCAGCTCCGCCTCGATCTCAAGTCCTCCGGCACCGGGATC
>JBEANZ010000813.1:0-3967 GCA_041165185.1 Verrucomicrobiota bacterium
CCGTATTTCGCCGAGGGCGCGTCCGCGAGCGGCGCGGGCAAGGAGATCACGTTGCTCCGCGCGACCGTCACCTACGGCGAGCCCGGCCCGTGGCAGCCCACGCTCGTCGCCGACAAAATCATCTACACGCCCGGCCAGCGGCTCCGCACCGAAAACTCCCGCGCCGGCGTCGGCCGCGCCCAACCGCTTCCGCTGCCGCACCTCACGCAAAACCTCCGCGACCCGCTCACGTCGTTCGTCACGCTCAACGCCGGCTACCGCTCCTCGCTCGGCCTCGTCGCCGAGGCGGGCCTGCACCTCCCGACCGCGCCCGGCGTGATGGTCGGCGGCGAACTCGGCGTTTACACCAGTCGCGGCGTGATGGTCGGACCCTCGGGCAGCTACGCGCGCGGATCGGGCGCGGACGCCGGCGGCGGCGACCTGCGCGGCTCCTTCCGCACGGGCTACATCAACGACCATGGCGACAAAAAATCCGACCTCCTCGGCCGCGCCGTCCCGGAAAATCGCGGCTACATCGAGTGGACGCACGCCCAGTCGCTCGCGGAAAACCTCACGCTCACCGCGCAGCTCAACTGGTGGAAGGACTCGGAAATCCTGCGCGATTTCCGCCCCGACGCGTTCTACCGCGTGCAGCAGCCGGACACGTTCGCCGAGGCGGCCTACGCCGGGAGAAACTATTTCGTCTCCGTCTTCACGCGGCTTCAGCCGAACAATTTTTCCGTCGCCCAGGAACGCCTCCCCGAACTCCGCTTCGATCTCCTGCCGACGGCGATTGGCGGTGGATTCTACGAGCGCCTCAACGCCTCCGCCGCCGTCCTCCGCGAGAGCGCGCCGCTGCGCCAGCCGCGCCTCCAGACGACGCGCCTCGACGCCTACTACACGCTCGCGCGGCCGATCACGCATGAGGACTGGTTATCGTTTACGCCCGTCGGGGGCGCGCGAGTGACGCACTATGGGGATTCGAAGACGGCGAACCCACGCGGGGCCGCGGCCACCACCCGCACCCTCGGCGAACTCGGCTTCGACGCCGCGCTCCGCACCAGCGCCACCTTCGACTACAAGAATCCCCTCTGGAAAATCGACGGCCTCCGCCATCTCTTCACGCCGCGCCTCGGCTACCGTTTCATCCCCGAGGCCGACAAGAACCGCGCGCGCATCCCGCCGATTGATCGCGAGGTGTTTTCCACCTATCTCCGGCCGCTCGGCCTCGGCGATACGCGCAACCTCGACGATCTCCGCGCGACCAACACCCTGCGCCTCGGTTTCGACAACACCCTGCAAACCCGTGACGCCACCTACGGCTCGCGCGACCTCGTCACGTTCAACGTCGCCAACGATTTCCGCCTCAAGCGCGCGCCCGGCGAGCGCACCGCTTCCGAAACCCACGCCGAACTCGCCCTCACACCCGTGCGCTGGCTCGAGGCGAGCGTTTACCAGAGCGTCGCGCCGCAGTCGCTCACGCTGCGCGAGTTCAATTCCGCGCTTACCCTGCGCGACGGCGAGGCGTGGTCGTTGCGGTTCTCCAATAATTTTCTCCGCCACCAACTCCATGACTACGCCCTCGACGCCCGCGCCCGCCTCAACGAGCGCTTCGATACGCTCGTGCGCCTCCGCTACGATGCGCGCACGCGCCGCTTCAACGAGCAGGGCTACGGTCTCGTCCAAAACCTCGCCAACACCTGGCGCCTCTCCTACGTCGTGAATCTCTTTTCCGGCCCCCGCCGCGAAAGCCGCCTCGGCTTCAGCATCCAGGTCGATGCGATCGGATTCCGATGAGCCTCGCGAGCAGCCAGCGGAAAGTTTTTCTCCGCCTCGTCGCCGACCTGCGCCCGCATCTGCGGCGCGATGCGGATTTTCCCATGCGCCTCGCGGCGCTCTTCGCCGCGAACCGCGCCTTCGGCTCGCGCGACCGCAAGCTCTACCGCGAACTCCTCTACACCACGCTCCGCTACCTCCCGTGGATCGAGCCGCTGCTCGACGCCGAGCCGGACCGCGCCGTCAAAATCGTCGCGTGGCTCGCGGCCGACTTGCCCGCGACGCACGGCTTCCGCGCCACGTGGTGCGCGGACTGGCCGGCCGTCCCCGCGAGCGTTGCCGCGAAAGCGCGGCACCTCGGCGCCGACCCCGCCGCGCTCCTGCCCGAGTGGCTGGTGCGCCACTGCCCCGAGGCCGGCGTGGCACCCAACCTCGACGCGCTTCACCTCCGCGCACCGCTCTGGCTGCGCCTGCAAACCGCCGAGCCCGCGCGCGTCACCGACGAATTTACGCGCCTCGGCTGGTCGTGGCGCCGCGCCGCAATCCTGCCGACCGCGCTCGAGTTGATCACGCCCGCCGACGTGACGAAGACGGCGGGTTTCACCAACGGTTTGGTCGAGGTGCAGGACCTCGGCTCGCAACTCGTCCTCGCCCACGCCGCGATTGCGCCGGGCGGCCACTGGCTCGACGCCTGCGCCGGCGCCGGCGGCAAGACGCTGCAACTCGCCGCGCTCCTCGGCCCGGCTGGCCGCGTCGATGCGTATGACATCCGCGCGAGCGCCCTCCGCGAACTCGCCATCCGCGCCGCGCGCGCCCGCGCCGCCAACATCACCATCCTGCCGGTCGCGCCACTCGCACTGAACGCGCTCTACGACGGCGTGCTCGTCGACGCCCCGTGCAGCGGCACCGGCACGTGGCGACGCTCGCCGCATCTGAAGTGGAGCACCACGCCCGCGCAGATCGCCGCCGCGGCCGAGACGCAGCGCCAACTCCTCGCCCAGTTCGCCCGCCACGTGCGACCGGGCGGCCGGCTCGTCTACGTGACCTGCTCGTTGAGCCGGATGGAAAACGCCGAGGTCGTCGCCGCGTTTCTCGCTGCGCACCCCGCGTTCGCGCCCGAGGCCCCCGCCCGCACGATCCTGCCGGCGGAGCATGACACGGACGGATTTTTCGTCGCCACGCTGCGGCGCGCGTAGCGCGGATTTGCCCTTGCCGCGCCCGACTCGCCCGCGACCATCCCGCCCACCGTGGTTCCCGATTCCGAATATCGCATCAAGCTCCAAGTCTTCGAAGGCCCGCTCGACCTCCTCCTTTTTCTCATCCGGAAAAACGAGCTCGATATCTACGACATCCCGATCGAGTCCGTCACACGGCAATACATCGACGCGCTCCACGCGATGCAGCGGCTCGACCTCGAGGTCGCCGGCGAGTTTTTCGTGATGGCCGCCGCGCTGATGGAAATCAAAAGCCGGATGCTCCTCCCGCGCGGCCTCGCCGCCATCGATCCCAACGCCGAGGACGAGGGCCTCGATCCGCGCTGGGAACTCGTCCACCAGCTCCTCCAATACAAAAAATTCAAGGAAGCCGCCGCGAAGCTCAACGAGCTCTCCGTCATTCGGCAGAACCTGATGGAGCGCTTCATCTCCGATCTTTCGCTCGGCGACGGCGAACGTCCGCTCAAAGGTGTCGACCGCATCGAACTGTGGAATTCGTTCAACATGGTGCTCCGCCGCCTCGCGGAGAAACTCGTCGTCGGCGAGATCCACGACGAACAGACCACGGTCTCCGATCAAATGGAGTGGCTGCTCAAGCGCACGCTGACGGAGAAGACCTTCATCTTCTCTCACCTGTTTCCCGAGGGCGTCACGCTGCGCCGGCTCGTCGCGACCTTTCTCGCGATGCTTGAGCTCACGCGTCTCAAAAAACTCCGCGTGCGCCAGCACGAAGCTTTTGCCGATATCATTATCGAGGCCGTGATGCCCGACGATCCGGTTCTCCCTATCCTTGATTCGACGCCTCCGACTGTCATCGACGCACTCCCGATTGCGGAGACTCCGGCCGTTGCGATCGATCCCGTATCCCCTCCCGCGAAACTGCCTGTGCCGGTCGTGGAGCAGCCGGCGCCAATTGTGGAAACACCTGCGCCCGCCGCAGAAACGGAAATCCCACTTGAAACCAAGCCACCCGAGAACACCGTGACCGCGTGAGTAAG
>JBEANZ010000814.1:0-4807 GCA_041165185.1 Verrucomicrobiota bacterium
GCCGGCTCGAACCCGATCTTCCTCAAGCGCGGCATCGACAAAGCCGTCGAGGCCGCTGTCGCCGAGCTCGCGCGCATTTCCAAGAAGGTCAATGACCGCGAGGAAATCCGTCAGGTCGCCACCGTCTCCGCCAACTGGGACGAGACCATCGGCAACATCATTGCCGACGCCATGGACAAGGTCGGCAAGGACGGCACCATCACGGTCGAGGAAAACAAGTCCATCGAAACCACCCTCGACGTCGTCGAAGGCATGCAGTTCGACAAGGGCTACCTCTCCCCCTACTTCGCGACCAACGCCGAAGCGCAGGAAGCCATCCTCGAGGACGCCTACGTGCTCATCCACGAGAAGAAGATCGCCAACCTCCAGGAGTTCCTCCCCCTCCTCCAGGTCGTCGCCAAGAGCGGCAAGCCCCTCCTCGTCATCGCGGAAGAGGTCGAAGGCGAAGCCCTCGCCGCGCTCGTCGTGAACAAGATTCGCGGCACCATCAACGTGTGCGCCGTCAAGGCCCCCGGCTTCGGCGATCGCCGTAAAGCCATGCTCGAAGACATCGCCATCCTCACCGGCGGCCGCTGCATCACCGAGGACCTCGGCATCAAGCTCGAGAACCTCCAGATCAGCGACCTCGGCAAAGCCAAGCGCATCACCGTGGACAAGGAGAACACCACCATCGTTGAAGGTGGCGGCAAGTCCTCCGACATCCAGGGCCGCGTGAAGCAGATCCGCCGTCAGATCGACGAAACCACTTCCGACTACGATCGCGAAAAGCTCCAAGAGCGCCTCGCGAAGCTCGCCGGTGGCGTGGCCGTCATCAACGTCGGCGCCGCGACCGAGACCGAGATGAAGGAAAAGAAAGCCCGCGTCGAAGACGCGCTGCACGCGACCCGCGCAGCCGTTGAAGAGGGCATCGTCGCCGGTGGCGGTGTGGCGCTCCTGCGCTGCGCCAAGGCCATCGACGGCGTGAAGCTCGAAGGCGACGAGGCGATCGGTGCGCAAATCGTGCGCCGCGCGATCGAGTCCCCCATCCGCATGCTCTGCGCCAACGCTGGCGTCGAAGGTGCCGTCGTCGTCGGCCAAGTGGCCGCCGGCAAGGGCAACTACGGCTACAACGTCGCCACGGGCGAATACGAGGACCTCGTGAAGGCCGGCGTGGTTGACCCGACGAAGGTCACCCGCACCGCGCTGCAAAACGCGGCTTCGGTTGCCGGCCTGTTGCTGACCACCGAGTGCATGATCACCGAGATCCCGGAGAAGAAGGAAGCGGCCGGCGGCGGTGGCCACGGCCACGGTCCGGGTGGCGGCGGTATGGACTACTAAGTCCCGAAAGTTCCGCGCGGAAACCTCCGCGCGTTTTGAAAAGGCGCGCCACGCAAGTGGCGCGCCTTTTTCGTTTTCAAGACACGGCGGAGGATTCACGCGCGAAAAATCCTCACGCAACGCATCCCGCCGATGCCCCGCGGGTCCCGCAGCATGCGGAGAATTGGAATCCCACTCGTCCACGCTCGCGGCTACGAACCGGACCCGCTCCCAATCCGCCGCCCGCTCGTAGCTACGAGCGTGAGCGAGTGGAACCGCCGAGATACACCTGCCACCGAATCTCCCGACCGCCGCTCCGCCGCGCGCTCTCGTGCGCGCTCCGAACTCACGGCGTCCGCCGCTGCTCGCGAATCCAGTCCAGGTTGGTGCGCGCATCGGCGCGGCTTGGGTCGAGTTGCACCGCGCGCTCGAAATGCGGCTGCGCCTCGGCGAGCCGGCCCAGCCGCGCCAGACACAGGCCGGCGAAGTTGTGATTCGTCGCGTTGATGTTCCCGAGTTGCAGCGCGGAGGCAAACCGCTCCAGCGCCTCGGCAAACGCCCCGCTTTGGTAGAACATCACCCCGAGGTTCGCGTGCGCCTCCGCGTAGCCGGGCTTCAGCCGGATCGCCTCGCGCAGCGTCTCAATCGCGCGCGGCAGGCGGCCGGCCTGAAAAAGCGCGGCCGCGAGGTTGTTGCAAATTTCGGCCGAGCGCGGGCGGCGTTGGTGAATCGCCTCGAGCGCGGCGATGGCCTCGGGGAGGCGGCCGGCGCGTTTCAGCTCCTCGCTCCATAACGTCGCCGCCCGTTCGTTCAGCGGCCGCTTCGCCGCCGTGTCGCCCCAGAGTGTGAGTGTGGATCGGAAGGTCTCGTTTCGCGCGTAGGTCGCGCCCGCCAGAAGCAGCGCGACCGTCGCGAGCGCCCACCACGTCGTCGGCCGCCGCCACCGCGTCACCACGATGCCGACCACACCCGCGACGATCGCGACGAGCGGGAGATACATTCGGTTCTCCGCGATCGGCTGGCCGGCGATTGGGATGATGCTTGAGGTCGGGGCGAGCAGGAGGAAAAACGCCACGCCGAAAAATCCCCCTGCCGCGCGGCGCCTCAGCGCCCACGCGCTCGCGGCCAGCGCGCCCGCCAGACCGAGCGCCGCGCCCGCCACGGCCCACCGATCCGGCGCGGGCAGGTCCGGCCCGTAGTCAAACACGAGGTGGATCGGCACGAAGCTCCGCCAAACGTAGAGGCAGATGGCCTGGGATTCCAACGCGAGGTAGCTGAGCGAATCGAGGCCGTGGCCGAAACCCACCGCGCGTTGCCCGAGCTTGGAACCGACGGCCAGACCGACCAGCACGAGCCACGTCGCGGCGTGAGCCAGATGCCACGCGCGGCGTTGCCGCCACGCGTCGCGCCACGAGTCGCTGAGAAAAACGGCGTCGAAGAGAAACGCCACCACTGGCGCCGTCGCCATCGTCTCCTTCGTCGCCATGCCCAGCGCGCAGGAGATTGTTCCGACCACGGCCCAGGTGCGGTTCGCCGTGCGCGCGCCGCGCACGAGCGCGTAGAGCGTGAACAGGTAGAACAAACCCATCAGGCATTCCGCGCGTTGTGAAACGTAGGTGACCGACGACGTGTGCAGCGGGTGCAACGCCCACAGCGCCGCGATCGCGCACGCGACCGGCGCTGCGCGTGGGTCGGCGGTCCCCGCCGGCGCGCGAAACTCCATCACCCGCCGCGCGAGCCCGAACAACAGGAGCGTCGCGCCGAGGTGAATCGCGAGATTGACGAGGTGGTAGCCCGCGACCGCGGTCCCGCCGACGGCGTAGTTGAGCGCGAAACTCAGGTTCAGCACGGGGCGGCCGGCCGAGTAGATTTCCCCGGAGGGGAACAGCACGTCGCCGAGCCGCGACAGGCGCCTGATGCTCGGGTTGGCCAGAATCGTGGTGATGTCGTCGAGCACGAGCGGCGACTCGAAGGTGTTCAGGTAGGCGCACGCCGTGACGGCGACCAGCGCGATCGCGTAGGCCCACGGGGGGATCACGAACGGGCGCGGCGGGGGAGGCTTGCGGGACACGCGCGAAACTCCGCGACCGCCGCCGCGCGCCGCAACCGAAAACATTTCGCCTCGATCACGGACGCGGATCGCTCTCACGTATCGCGATGCCCTTGCGCCCATGGAAGTGATTTTTCTCGGCACGGGCACGTCGCAGGGCGTGCCGATGATCGCGTGCGGCTGCGCCGTCTGCACGTCGTCCGACCCGCGCAACCGGCGCACGCGCGTCTCCCTCCACGTCGTGATGGACGGGCTGCACGTGCAGGTGGACGCCGCGCCGGAGTTTCGGCTCCAGTGCCTGCGCGAGAAAATCACGGCGCTCGACCTGTTCATCCTCACGCACGGCCACGCCGACCACATCGTGGGCATGGACGACCTCCGACGCTTCTGCGACCTGCGCGGCGGGACCGCGCTCCCGGTTTACACCACGCCCGAGGGCGACGCCCGCGTGCGCGCCCTCTTTCCCTACGCCATCGGCGAGCGGCCGGCGGCGGCGGGCTATGCGGCGTTTCGCCTGCTCGCGATGCCGCCGACGCTCGACCTCCCGCAGGGCACCATTGCGTCCACGCTGTTGCCGCACGGCTCGGTCGCGACGCTCGGGCTGGTGTTCACGGAGCGCAGCAGCGGGAAAAAATTCGCCTACTACACCGACTGCAAGTGCGTCCCGCCCGCCGCGGTCGCGCTCGCCCGCGGGGCGGATGTGGTCGTCCTCGACGGCCTGCGCCCGACGCCGCACCCCTCGCACATGACCATCACCGAGGCGGTCGCGGTCGCGCGCGAAATCGGCGCGCCGCAGACCTGGCTCACGCATCTTACGCACACGAGCGATCACGCGACGCTCGCGGCGGAGCTGCCGCCGGGGATCGCGCCGGCGCATGACGGGCTGCGGCTCGTGCTGTAGCGGCAGGGACGTCCGCCACTACGACCGAGCAGGCCGCACTTCTGCGGCGCCGCGTAACCGCGCCGCAGTTCACGCTCGTCTTGCCCCGGGATTTCCGCGCAATCGATCCTTCGTCCTTTTTCTCCTCTGTCATGAAACGATTCAAAGTTGTCCTATTTGTCGCCGGCGGGCTCGCCCTCGGTGTGTTGCTCGTCGTCGGGCTCGCGTTCACGTCGGGGTTTCAGACGTGGGCCGCGCGCCGCGCGCTGGCGGGCCAGCCGGGCGTCGCGATTACGGTCGGCTCCGTGTCGGCCGGGCTCTCGTCCGCGATCGTGCGCGACGTGCGCGTGGAGCACGCGGGCACGGTCATTGTGGTGCGCGAGGTCAACGCCGCGTTCTCGGCGACCGACTATGTGTTCGGGCGCCGCATCAACGTCCCGCGGCTCGCGTTGCGCGGGGTCGAGGTCGACGCGCGCAAGGCCGCCGCCGCCAAGGCCGCGCCCGCACCCGCCGCGGCCGTCGCGCCGTTTGCCGGCGTGCTCAACGCGATCACGCTGCCTGGCGAGGTCCGCGTCGGCGAA
>JBEANZ010000815.1:0-3426 GCA_041165185.1 Verrucomicrobiota bacterium
CGTCGCGCAGCGTGCGCAGCACGGCGGGGATGTCGGCCGCCGGGATGTTCACCGCCGGGTGATCGGCGCTCGCGCGGTCGGTCGCCTGCGGAAATTTTTCCTTCAGGGCGCTCGTGGCGTCGGCAGCGGCGGCGGACATGGCGAGTGGCGGGATCGGTGGGAGTGGCGCGGGACGATGCGGCGGGCGATGGCGGTCGCGTTACGCCGACAGCAGGTTCTTGGCCGACGGCTCGCGACGGACCTTGGACTGCAATTTCATCAACGCATCGAGCAGCGCCTCCGGCCGCGGGGGGCACCCGCTCACATAGACGTCCACCGGCACGATGCGATCCACGCCCTGAAGCGTGGCGTAGCTGCGATACATGCCGCCCGAGCTGGCGCAGGCGCCCATCGCGATGACCCATTTCGGCGCGGCCATCTGATCGTAGATGCGGCGGACGGAGCTGGCCATTTTGTAAGTGACGGTGCCGGCGACGATCATGCAGTCGGCCTGGCGCGGGGAAAACCGCATGACCTCGGCGCCGAAGCGCGCGATGTCGAACCGGCTCGCGCCCACGCCCATCAACTCAATCGCGCAACACGCGAGGCCCATCGGCATGGGCCACATGGAGTTGGTGCGGATCCAGTTGATGACGGCGTCGGCCCGGGAGACCACGACCTCGCCCTCGATCTTGCTGTTGTAGGCGAGTTCTGTGTGAGCGGTGACCATGTGGTTGGGCGGTGGGCGGAAATGAAAAATCCTCCGCAGGGTTGGGAGCGGTGTTGGGTCGCGCAAGACGGTTTTGGAAAAAGTTCGTGCGCTACTGGCGCCGTGAAGCGCGGACGCGCGTGGGCCGAACGCGCAGCCGCGCCGGACGCGTGGCTACATCCCGGGGAAACGCCCCTTGCCCTTCATCGCCTCCATCTGGCGCATCATCTTTTTCGCGCCGCCGCCCTTCATCATGCGCATCATCTGCTGCATCTGTTGGAACTGTTTCAGGAGCTGGTTCACATCGAGGATTTTCACGCCCGCGCCCTTCGCGATGCGGGCGCGGCGGCTGCCGTTGAGGATCTCGGGTTTGCGGCGCTCGTGCTTCGTCATCGACTGGATGATCGCCTCCGTGCGCGCCATCTGGCGGTCGGCGCCAGCGGGGAGCTGCATGCCGCTCATGCCCGGCATCATGCCCATGATGCTCTGCATCGAGCCCATTTTTTTCACCTGCTGCATCTGCGCGAGGAAGTCCGCGAGATCGAATTCCGCCTTCTGCATTTTCTCCGCCATGCGCTCGGCCTCTTTCTGGTCGATGGTCTCCTGCGCCTTTTCGACGAGGGAAACGACATCGCCCATCCCGAGGATGCGCGAGGCGAGGCGGTCGGGGTGAAACGTGTCGAAGTCCCCCGTCTTCTCACCGGTGCCGATGAATTTGATCGGGACGTTGGCGATGGATTTGATCGAGAGCGCCGCGCCGCCGCGCGCATCGCCGTCCATCTTGGTGAACACGAGCCCGGTCAACGCGAGGGCGTCGTGAAACGCCTTCGCGACGTTGACCGCCTCCTGGCCGAGCGCGCCGTCGGCGACGAGGAGGACCTCGTCGGGCTGGATGCGCGCGTGGACGCGTTTCACTTCCTCGATCAGTTCGGCGTCGATTTGGAGGCGGCCGGCGGTGTCAAAGATGATGCAGTCGTTGCCGGCGGCCTGCGCGGTCGCGAGGGCAGCGGCGGCGATGGCGGGCACGTCGCGCGAGACGCGGTCGGCGTGGAAGGCGAGTTCCTCCTGTTTCGCGAGGATTTCGAGTTGGTCGATGGCGGCGGGGCGGTAGATGTCGCACGCGGCGACGAGCGGGCGGTAGCCGCGTTTCTTGAGGAGCTTGCCGAGCTTGGCGGTCGAGGTGGTTTTGCCGGAGCCGTGGAGGCCGACCATGAGAATTTTCAACGGCCGCGCCGCCGAAAGGCCCGTCGCGCCCTCGCCGAGGAGACGGACGAGTTCGTCGTGGATGATTTTGACGACCTGCTGGCCGGGGGCGACGCCCTTGAGGACTTCCTGGCCGACGCACTGCGCCTGCACGCGGTCGGTGAAGTCGCGCGCGACCTTGAAATGCACGTCGGCGGAGAGGAGGGCGGTGCGCACTTCCTTGAGCGCGTCCGCCATGTTTTCCTCGGAGAGTTTGCCGACGCCGCGGAGGTTGCGGAGCGCGGACGAGAGTTTTTCGGAGAGCGATTCGAACATGGAGCCGACACCGTTGGGGGATTTGGCGGCGCGAGGCAACCTCCCCGCCGACGAAAATCGCCCGGCGTCCTCGCGGCGGCCGGCGCTCAGCCGCGACTCGCCAACAGCTCCCCAATCCAACGTCGATGCGGGCCGGAGAGCGTCACCGTGTCGAGCTGCGCGACAGGCACCCACACGAGACCGGCGGCGAGGCGGCCGCGCGGCGGCGGGGCCGCGTGGATCGATTCGGTGATGCGGAAACGCGTGATCGTGCGGTGGCGCTCCGCGAGCAACGGGCCGCGTGCGACCTCGGCGGCGGTGCGGCCGAGCGCCTCGGCGGCGGGCAACTCGTGGATGTCGGCGAAGCGTTTCGCGCCGGCGGGGGCGCGGTGCAGGAGGAGCGCGCCGCGGCGCTCGCACCACGCGCGCGTGACGGCGCGGGTCTCGGTTTTCTTCGCGGCGAGGCGCGGGAAATCCTCCGCCGCGCCGGCGCGCGCGGCGGCGCAGTGCGCGCGCACCGGACAGGCGTCGCAGCGCGGCGCGTGGCGCGTGCAGACGGTGGCGCCGAGCTCCATCATCGCCTGGTTGTGATCCCCGGGCGCGGCGGCGGGGAGGAGCGCATCGGCGAGCGGTTGGAAATATTTCGCGGCCGTCGCGGAGTCGCGAAACTCCGTGGCGTCGGCCGTGAGCCGCGCGAGGATGCGAACGACGTTGCCATCGACGCAGGCCGCGCGCGCGCCGAACGAAATGCTCGTGATTGCGGCGGCGGTGTAGGGGCCGACGCCGCGGAAGCGCCGCCACTCGTCGGGCGAGCGCGGCGGCGCGGGGCGCGTGGCGAGTTCGCGCGCGAGGAGGTGGAGGTTGCGCGCGCGCGAGTAGTAGCCGAGGCCCTCCCAGAGTTTCAGCACGAGCGGCTCGGGCGCGGCGGCGAGCGCGGCGAAGTCCGGCAGCACCGCGAGCCAGCGCGCGAAGTAGGGCAGCACGGTTTTCACCTGCGTCTGCTGGAGCATGAATTCGCTCACGACGGTTTTGTAGAGCGACGGCGCCGCGCGCCACGGCAGCGGGCGCGCCGCGGTGGCGAACCACGCGAGGAGCGCGCGTTGAAATTCCGCCCGCCGGGCGATGGGACTGTTGGCCACGGCGCGCACACAAGGCGCAAACGCCCGGCGAGCGAAGCAGAATCCTTTTGTGCTTTCCGCGCTTTTTGTGGCCAATGCGGCGATGCCGAAAAAGTTTTCCGA
>JBEANZ010000816.1:0-6860 GCA_041165185.1 Verrucomicrobiota bacterium
CTACCGGCTCTCGGCGCACGATCGCGTCACGCTGGGCTTCCAATATTCGTCGTTCGACGGGCGCTTCATTGTGTCGAACGTCACCTTCAACACCGTGCGCGTGCTCCCGACCGACTTCACGCCGTTCTCGACGCGCAGTGCGACCGGCGCGGGCACGCTCACCTCCGCGCACCAGGAGCGCCAGCGCTTCAACCGCACGTTCATGCCCACGCTCGTCTGGCGCCACGACGGCCCGACGTGGAAGTCCGACCTCGGCCTCGGCCACTCGCAGCAGAGCGATTTCAACCGCGACATGGATCAGGGCTTCTTCCGCGTCGTCACCGCGCAACGCACCGGCGTGACGATTGCGTTCGACGACATTTTTTATCTGCGCCCGCAGAAAATCAACGTCACCGACGGCGCGACCGGCGCCGTGATCGATCCGTTTAACCTCGGCACCTACTCGATCACGCAGGCCACGCGCCAGGCCGACCGGACCTTCGATCTCCAGCGCACCGCCTACGGCAACCTGCGCCGCGATTTCCACACCGCGATTCCATTCACGCTCAAGGGCGGCTTCGACCTCCGCCAATCGCTCCGCGATTTCCGCGGCGGCACGCTCACGTTCGCCTACGCCGGCAGCGGCGGCCGCACGCCCGCGACGCCCTTCCTCGATCCCATCTACTCGCAGCGCGTGTTGCCCTACGGCTTCCCCGCGCTCCAAACGATCAGCAACCGGAAATTCTACGAGCACTACGTCGCGAACCCCGCGCAATTCACGACCAACGACAACACCAACTACCGCAACCAGGTCGCCGGCTCGCGTCTCTCCGAGGAGATCGTCTCCTCGCTCTACCTGCGCGGCGACGTGGCCTTTTTCGAGCGCCGCCTGAAACTCGTCGGCGGCGTGCGCGCCGAGCAGACCAACGTCCACGCGCAGGGTCCGCGCAACGACCCGACGCTGAATTTCCAACGCGACGCGCAGGGCCGCATCCTCGACGGCAACCCCGCGCTCGCCGGCGTGCAGCCCGTGCTGGTTCTTCCCGCCACCGCCGCCAACACCCTCGCCATCTCGCAGCTCACGTTCCTCGACCGCGCCACGCGCGTCGAAAAGGAATACCTCCGCTTCTTCCCGAGCCTCAACGCCAGCTACACGCTCCGCGAAAACTGGGTGCTGCGCGGCGCGTATTTCCAGTCCGTCGGCCGCCCCGATTTCACGCAATACACCGGTGGCATCACGCTCCCCGACACCTCGCAGCTCCCTTCGGCCACCAATTTCATCACCGTCAACAACGCCGCGATCAAGGCGTGGAACTCGAACACGTTTTCCCTCCGCCTCGAGCGCTACTTCGCGGGCGTCGGCCAGGTTTCGCTCGGCGGCTTCCGCCGGCAGGTCCGCGATTTCTTCGGCGCGACCACGTTTCAGGCGACGCCCGAATTTCTCGCGATCTACAATCTCGACGCGTCGCTCTACGGCGCGTTTGACGTCGCCACGCAGAAAAATCTCGACGGCACCGTGCGCATGGAGGGCCTCGATTTCAGCTACAAGCAGGCGCTCACGTTTCTGCCGTCGTGGGCGCGCGGCGTGCAGGTCTTCGCCAACGCCAGCGCGCAACGCCTCCTCGGCGACGAGACCGCGTCGCTCAACGGCTTCATCGCGCGCAGCGGCAGTTGGGGCGTGAGCCTCACGCGCCCGAAGTGGAACGCCCGCGTGAACTGGAATTACCGCGGCCGCCAACGCAACGCGCCCGTCACGGGCATCGGCATCGAGCCGGGCACGTTCAACTACTCGAGCAAGCGCCTCTACGTCGACGTGCTCGGCGAGTATTATTTTTGGAAACGCGTCGGCCTCTTCGCGAACCTGCGCAACTTCAACGACGCCACCGAGGACACCGAAATCCTCGGCCCGCACACGCCCGCGCACGCGCAATTCCGCCAACGCATCGACTACGCCGCCCTCTGGACCATCGGCGTGAAGGGCACGTTCTAGCCGCCGTTCCGCTTGTTGCGCGCGCGTCCGAATTCTCCGTCGCCCCATGCGTCGTCTCGCCGCCCTCGCGCTGTTCGCCGCGACCGCCCTCGCCGCCGGCGCGTCGCCCCCGGTCGATCGCGCCGCCTACCTCCTCGGCTACACCGACTCGATCTGCGACGATCCGCGCGGGCAGTTCTACAACTGGCGCACGCGCCGCGCCATGGTCGTGCGCGCCGATGGCACCGGCCGTCGCGAAGTCGGCGCCGCGCTGCTCACGCGGCCCGATAGCTGGACCGGCTTCGCCGGCTGGTGGCCCGACGGCCGCGCGATCATTGGGAGCGCATGGGAGGACGAGAAAAATTATCTCTGGGAGCGGGAGCACAAAACCTTCCGCCACACTCAAGGCTGGCTCATCGACACCTGCCTCGTCGATCTCACGACCGGCGCGACGCTCAACCTCACCGCCATCGAGCGCGTGAGTGACTACAACTCCGGCCTCCGCCCTTGGCCTGGTGATCCGAAGCGCGCGACTTTTTCCGCCATCCTCAACGGCATCCAGCATCCGTTCGTCATGGAGGCCGACGGCCGCAACAAGCGCGATCTCACCAGCGGCCCCGAGGGGTTCACCTACGCGGCCAGCGTCTCGCCCGACGGCCGGCTCATCGCCTACAACAAAAACTACCTCGTCTACGTCGCGGAAAAAGACGGCTCGAACCCGCGTCGCGTCGACGAGATCCGCGAGCACACGTTTCAATTCGTGCCCACGTGGTCGCCTGACGGCCGGTGGCTGCTCTTTCTCGCCGGCCAACACTACAAGTGTCACCCACACCTCGTGCGCGCCGATGGCAGCGGCCTGCGCAAACTCGCCGACCGCGGCACCTACCGCAGCACGATGGAGCCGCTGAAATTTCCCGACTTCCACTCCGGACACAGCGATCTGCCCGTGTGGTCGGCGGACTCGCAGTGGGTTTACTACACCGCGCAAATCGGCGAAGCCGTCGAGCTGCTGCGGGTCTCGCTCGCGGGAAAAATCGAGCAGCTCACGCACAGTCCCGCCGGCGTCGCGTATTACCACCCGACCGTCTCGCCCGACGGAAAATTGATCGCGTTCGGTTCCACGCGCGACGGCCCCGGCGCGCAATACGTCGCCCACGCCGACGGCACCGACATCCGCGCCCTCACCACACCGACGCCCGGCCGCGTGCAGTTGCACGCGCACTGGCGCCCGCTCGCGCCCTGACGCGACCGCGCGCGCGACCCGCCTCCCACCTTCCCCATGCGCCCGCTCCTCGTTGCCCTGTTGTTCGCCCTCCTCGCGCCGCTCACCCGCGCCGCCCCGCCGTTTTTCTTCATCCAACTCAGCGATCCGCAGATGGGGATGTTTGCCGACAACGCGAACTTCACCCAGGACGCCGCCAACTTCGAGTTCGCCGTCGCCGCCGTCAACCGCCTCCGGCCCGCCTTCGTCGTCATCACCGGCGACCTCGTGAACAAGGCCGGCGACGCCACGCAGATCGCCGAATTCCGGCGCATCGTCGGCAAGATTGATGCCGCGATTCCCGTCCACCTCATGCCGGGCAACCACGACGTCGCCAACGTCCCCACGCCCGCGACCCTCGCCGCCTACACCGCGCTCCACGGCCCCGATCACTATGTGTTTCGCCACGGGGATTTCGTCGGCCTCGTGCTCAACTCGACGGTGATTCACACCCCCACGCACGCCAGCGCCGAACTCGCCGCGCAAGACCGCTGGCTGCGCGCCGAACTCGCGAAAGCGAAAGCCGACGGCGCGAAACACCTCGCCGTGATCCAGCACCACCCGTGGTTCCTGAAGACCGCCGACGAGCCCGACCAGTATTTCAACATCCCGCTCGCCCGCCGCACCCCGCTCCTCGCGCTCTTCCGCGAGTCCGGCGTGCGCACCCTGATCTCCGGCCACTACCACCGCAACGCCGAGGCCGCCGACGGCGCCCTCGCCCAAATCGTCACCGGCGCCGTGAGCAAGCCGCTCGGCGGCTCCAAGTCCGGCCTGCGCGTCTTCATCGTGCGCGACGAAAAAATCGAAAGCCGCTTCCACGACTTCGGCGACTTGCCCGTGCGGGTGGATTTGGCCCCGGCCGCCGCCACCAAATAGGCCCCCACCCGTCTCTCCGATTCCCATGAGCAAACCCGACGTCATCCTGTTTCTATCCGCCAACCCAGTGGACACGCGCCCGCTCGGGGTCGACCAGGAGGCGGCCGCCGTCCGCGCCGCGC
Organism: Verrucomicrobiota bacterium; assembly: GCA_041165185.1. Classification (GTDB taxonomy): domain Bacteria; phylum Verrucomicrobiota; class Verrucomicrobiia; order Opitutales; family Opitutaceae; genus JBEANZ01. The sequence goes on from JBEANZ010000816.1 coordinate 4,208, forward strand.
TGCGGGGCGCGAAGCTGCGCAGCCGTTTTCGCTTCGAACACCGTTGCGCCGTCGACGTGACGGAGTTGCGCCGCGCCCTGCTCGAAACCCAACCCCGCTTCGTGCACTTCAGCGGGCACGGTGAACCCAAGGGCATCATGATCGTGGGACCGCACGGACGGAGCATGACCGCAAACGGCGAGGGGCTCGCGGCTCTCTTCGCCGCGACCGGAACCGCCATCGAATGCGTCGTCCTCAACGCGTGCTTTTCCGCCCGGCAGGCCAAGGCGATTGGCAAAAAGGTCCGCTACGTCATTGGGATGAAGTCCGTGGTCTACGATCCTGATGCCATCGCGTTTGCCGAGGGGTTTTACGACGCGATCGGCACCGGACAGGAGACGGCCAGTGCCTATGCGGTCGCCGTCGCCTCCGTCCATATCGGCAACAAGAAGGCCGCGCGTATTCCTTCCCTCTCGACCAACCCCGACCTCGCTGCGCCGAAGCCCGCCAAGGCCAAGCCGCGCGGGCGCCGGCGGGCGGCGCGCGCCGCGACCGCCGGCACTGCGGCACCGGCTGCCGGCCCGGTGATGGTCATCAACAGCGGCTCCGGGGGCGTCGCCTATGGCGAGGGCTCCGGCGCCGGCGGCGCCGGCTCCGTCGTCCTTGGTCATGGCGGCGTGATTTCGCTCGGGCGCTCGTTGCGCGCCGCCGCCGGCGCGCTCTCCGCGCGCGACCGCGCCCGGCTCCTGCGCTCCGGCCTCAGCCGCATCCGCTCCGCCGATCATGAGTGACGCTGCGCTCATCGCGCTCGACGCCACGGTCCTCCTCGGCCTCGCCGAGGACAACTCGGCCGCGTGGCACGCGGTGAAGCTCCTCCGCGAGCAGGTCGAGGGCAGCGAAATCGTCGTCACCCCCGCCGCCATCATCGAGCTCGCGCTCGTGGTGGAGCGCCTCCCCGCCGGCGAGCCGGTGCGCGGCCTGGCCGTCCTCGCGCTGCGCTCGCTGCGCGGCGAGTGGGCGTTTCGCGAGGTCGATGCGGCCGCGTTCGACGCCGCCGCGCTCGACCGCCACGCCGCCGCGTTGGCGCTCCTTGAGGCCGCCGCCCTGCCCTGCCGGCTGCTCGTCACGTGGGACCCCGACCTCACCGCCCTCCCGGTGGGGAAGCTCCGCACCTTTCTCCGCGAGCGCTCCCTGCACCCGTTGCGCGTGGCGTCCCCGCTGGCCGTCGCCCAACTCTACGCGGCCGGGCCCTGAGCGGCGCGGCGCGCGCCCGATGGAGCCGCGGCGCCCCCGCCGCGTTCCGCCATCCGAATCCCGCGCCGAGGGCGGCGTGGCTCCCTCTTCGCCGACGCCCGCGCCGGAGGCCTTGCCGAACGCAAAAAAAATTCGGCGGGAGCCAAGGCCCCCCACACCCCGTGACGCTTCGCGCGGATATTACCCCACTTCTGCCAGAGGTTAGAGCAATCAACCTATCCCCCGCAGTTGAGACTTGGGTAGAGGTGCGCAGCTGATTGAGAACGAGTCATGACAAGGCAGACAACGCAGGTGGTGGAGCTTCACCCGGCGGGTGAAGCGGAGGGGCAGTTTCGGTTCGCATGCGCCGGCGGCAGGCTCGAAGTTGAGGCGACGCACGAGCGGCTCACGCCCTACGGCGGCGCGGAGCCACTATTTGGAAAAAATCGGTCGCGTGGCGGATTTGGCGCGGCGCTTTCCACGGGCGCGCACCAGCCCGAACGCGACGCCGGTGGCCGATGTGTTGCAGGCCTTCATGTTCAACTGTCTGATGGGCGGACGCCGTTTCGCGCACGCGCGGCGCGTGCAGGACGATCGGGTGGTGGCGGTGATTCTCGGGATGAAAAAAGGCCGGCTGTGCGGCGAAGACGCGTTCGGGCGGATGCTCGCACAGGTGCCCCGGTCCGACGCGCGCACCTGATTGCGGTGGAGCGAACGCGATCTCTACGCCGCGTTGTCCTCGGCCTTCATCGCTGTTTGGGACTCGACGGTGAACACCCGGTATGGTCAGCAGGACGATGTCGCGGTCGGCTACAACCCGCACAAGCCCGGCCGGGGCAGCCACCATCCGCTCCTATGCGTGGTCGCGGGCACCCGGCTGGCCCTGCACATGGAATGCCGGCCGGGCAACACGGTCAGCGCCAGCCACTGGCTCGAGGCGATGGAGCGGGTCTGGAGTCACCCCGACGTGCCGTCGCGCCTGCAGTTGAATCGTGGGGACAGCACAAAGAACGTTCGAAGGTTTGCTGCGGGTGCAACTGCGGCGCAGTTGAAGCGAGCCAGTGTTGGAGCCTTTGGTAGGCGCGACTTAGGACGCTCCACCAGTCCTCGCCGACGCGCAACTTGTGATTACCCTCGAATCGTAGACTTGGGCTCAGGAGGTGGTTTCAGTTGGTTTTCGAAGGCAATCGGCGAGAGGTTGCCGAGGGCAGAGTGACGGCGGTGGAGATTGTAGAAGGCCGCGATCCACTCGAAGCTGGCGGAGCGAGCCTGGGCGTGGTCGGCGAAGGTGCGCCGAAAGACGAGTTCGAGTTTGAGGGTCGAGAAGAAGGCTTCGGCGCGGGCGTTGTCGTGGCAGTTGCCGCGGCGGCTCAACGAGGCGGTGAGGTGGTGGGCGGCGAGTTGGGCGCGGAAGCGCGCGCTGGTGTAGTGCACGCCGCGG
>JBEANZ010000817.1:0-16664 GCA_041165185.1 Verrucomicrobiota bacterium
TCCCAGACGGTGTTACCCTGATCGGTGAGGCCGAAGCGGACCCGCACGCCGACCTCGGCGGCGGAGCAGGCGAGAGCGGTAAGGGCGGCAAGCGCGAGCAGCGCGACGCGGACGGACGAGGGGAGGAGGCGCATGGGGGAGGGGAGTTGCCGCGATCCGCTAGAGAAGGCGAAGAGGCGAGGCGAAGGAAAATCCGAGAGAGAGTCGCGGACGAGGCGTCCCGCCTCGTGTCGGCCGCGCATCGCCTCATGGTGGACGCGCACCGCGTCGTGGCCCCCACTCATCGCACCAGCGTGGTAGACTGCGAGCTTGCGCGCGCTTCGTGGCGTCGTGGTTATCGGATGAGCGCCCACAAGCGGGCTGCCTACGATGCAGACGCGAACCTGCGCCGCGCTCAACGCCCCGCCGGCCAGTGTTGCGCGAGCTTCGCCCGCACGAAGCGCACGCTGGCCGTGAGCTGCTCCATGCCATCGACGCCGTCCTCGATGCTCACCCAGCCGTCGAAGCCGACGCCGCGCAGCGTGGAGAAAATCGCGTCGTAGTCGTTGAGGCCCTTGCCGATTTCGCCGTGGCGCAGGCGCTTCACGTAGCCCTCCGCGCCGCCCTCCTCGCGGCGCAGATCGTCGAGCGTGCCGGAAATCAGATAGCGGTCGCTCGCGTGCATCGTGACGACGCGGTGCTTCACGCGCTCAAGCAACTCCAGCGGATCGTCGCCCGCGATGTAGGCGTTGCTCGGATCGTAGTTCACGCCGAAGTGCGGGTGGTTGATGCGCGCGACGAGGTCGCAGAACACGTCCATCTTCTGCGCAAACTCGGGGTAGCTCCAAAAATCGTCCTTGTAGTGATTCTCGATGATGAGCGTGACGCCGCAACGTTCTGCCTCCGGCAGACATGCCTCGATGCTCTGCGCGACGAGCGACAGCCCTTGCTCGCGCGACAGCTCGGGTCGGCGCTGCCCTGAAAGCACGCGGCAAAATTTCGCGCCAAGCGCCGCCGCCATGCGGATCCAGAATTTCTCCTTCTCGATCTCAGCACGGCGAAACTCCGCATCCGGATGCGAAAAATCCGGCGAGCAACACAGCATCGGAATCACCATGCCGCGCGACTCGACCTCGCGGCGCGCGCGCGGCCAGTTGGCGGAGTCGGCGAGCTCGAGCATGCCACTGTAGTATTCGAGCCCGTCGAGCCCGAGCGGCGCCGCGAGATCGACCCACTCGCGCAACGACATCGTGCCATCCTTGACGAGCTGGCGCATGTAGGCCTTGGGAAAAGCGGCGAGTTTGGGCATGGGGGAGAGAATCGGTCAGGGTCGCTCGCCCTTGGCGGTCTTCGGAGAGTCAATCCTCGGCATGGAGAGCAATTCGCGAGTCGCGACCTTTCCGTCCGCCTGCCGTTTCAAGTATCCCCGCCTATTTTCTTCGAGCCGGGCGAACTCCTCGCGCGATAGATTCCCTAACCCGACTTCGACGCAAACCAAGACAATGACGGTCGCCTTCTCGGGAAGAAGAAAATCTAGGTCCCCTCGGTAGAAATCCTCGCCGCGAATTGACCAACTTCGAAATTGGTCGTTACCGATGGGCACCGTGATTCTGACGTGATCGCTGCCAGACGCCGTGATGCCCCCTGCGCGCTCAAGTATCCCCGAAAGCGTGGCTTCTTCCCTTCTCAAGTCGTGGTTTCCTGATTTTGCGACCGACCCGAAAATGGTAACTCGAATTAGGGGTTCGGCGCCGTTCATCGCGGCCACTGCAGCGAGTAGGGCAAAGACTGCTCTGGGAATTCTCACTTCCCGCTCCCCTTGTTCGGATTCCGCCCGATGATCGAATACTGCTCGAGTTCCAGCACCGAGCCGCTGATCGGGCGCGACTCGTCGCCGAGCCAGTAGACCGCCGCGCTCGCGATTTCCTCCGGCAGGATGAGCCGGCCCGAGGGCGCGAACTGCGGCGGCAGCGTCTTGTGCCAGTCGGCCGCCATGCCGTGCTCGATCTGGTGGTGGTATTCGCGGTCCGTGAGGACCCAGCCGACGTTCAGGTGGTTGAAACGCACGCGGTCGTTGCAGTGGGCGTTCGCGAGGTTGCGCGAGAGCGTCTGCAGGCCGCCCTTCGAGAGGCTGTAGTCGAGCAGGTTGGCCTGCCCGCTGTGCGCGTTGATCGAGCCGATGTTGAGCACGCTGCCCTCGAATTTTTTCAGGTGCGGCAGCGCGGCTTGGATCAGGAAGACCGGCGCGCGGAGATTCACCGCCATCATGCGCTCGAAAAACTCGACCGTCGTCGTCTCCAGATTCGTGCGCGCGACGATCGCGGCGTTGTTCACGAGCCCGTCGATACGGCCAAACGCCTTCAGCGCCGCCGCCACGATCTTCGCCGGGCTCGCCGGGTCCGCCAGATCGGCGAGGCACAGCGCGGCGCGTTTGGCGCCGAGTTTCTTCACGACCGCTTTGCCGTCGGCGCGCTCGATGCCATGCACGAGCACGCGCGCGCCCTCGGCGACGCAGCGCTCCGCGATGGCCCGGCCGATGCCGCTCGTGCCGCCGGTGACGATGATGACTTTGTTTTTCAGTCTCATGGAAAAAATCTCAAACGCCAAAGGTCCAAACGCCAACGAAAACTCAAGGGCCCATGCTTCAGTTGAGACTTCGCACTTCGGATTTCTTTGGAGTTTGGACCTTGGGCGTTTGGAATCCTCGCTGCACGGCTTGCTCACCACGGCGGCCGCTAGCGCCGCCACCGCGCCGGAGTGCGCCCGGCGCCTGTGCGCCCACATGTTGGCCAGCCTCGTCTCACCGTGCCGCGGCAGATCCTCAACCTCCTCTGCCTGTGCGGTCTGGCCCAGCGCGATTGGACCGCCGACTCCCGGCTTCATGCCAAGGAGCGAGTCGATCCCGCGCTCCTGTTTCGCCCGGTGATCGTCGCGATCGACGCCTACCTGCCGGCGGCGGCCCCTTTCGTCGGCCCTGTCGACGACGCCTTGGTGCGCAACAGCGGGACCCATATCCACGGCGTGGGCTGGAAACGCGACCCGCTCGGCCCGAAGTTCCTGACCGATTTCGTGCGCGGCCGGCTTTACCTGCGGCTGTGCGCCGCCTGGCCCGGCGCCGACGGCCGCGCACACCTGCTCCCGGTGGATTTCACGCACGCACCGACGCCGCCCGAACCGCCGAAAAACGCGGCCGCCCTCCAGCGCCTGAAATATAGAGAGCCGCAAACCAGCAGCGCCTCAGCACCGTGATCCAAACCCGCCTCGCGCAGCTTCTCTGAGAAGGCGCCTCAGAGAGGGATTTGGTGTTTGATATCTTGCGCTGCCAACGAGGTCTGGGGTTGGGGTCATGCTCGCTCGGCGATTTTCTTGATTGGGTGCGAACTCGCGCTGCGGTGAGGGGCCTCCGCGCTTCGCGGAGTGATGCGAACAGCCGCGCTCGCCTTGGTGCGGCGGCGGCGGGCGAGGGTCGAGCCGGCGCGTGCCGCGTCTTCATTTGACTGCTCCGTCGATCCTCCTCCAAAGGCTTGGGCAGCATTCGAAGAATGAGGATACTTGCTTTCAAGTCCGGTCGCGACGGGTCGATGGCCTCCGTCGCCGACGGGAAGCTCGAATTCGCGATCCAGGAGGAAAAGGACTCTCGCCGGTGTAACTCCGCCGTGTCGCTGCCCGGATTCCTGCAGACGCTCGAGCGGGTCGCGGACTTGCCCGACGTGTTTGCCGTCGGCAGTCGGCGCGGGTTCGGAAATGGAGATTCAGGCCTCGGCGCCGCGACCCGCACGACCGGAAGCGCCTTCGGCCGCGCCCAGGAATGGTTTCATTCGACGCACGAGAAATCCCACCTCTTCGGCGCGTATGCGCTGTCGCCCTTCGAGCCGGGGCGGCCCTGCTATGCGCTCGTCTGGGAGCGGCACGTCGGGGCGTTCTACCGCATCGACGAGAAAATGGGGATCCAGCGTTTCCCGACGGTGCTGGCGGGGCCGGGACGGCGTTACGGCTACTTGTATTATCTGGCCGACACGTCGCCGGAACCGATCGGCGGCCGGGAAGAGGAGGGCGTGCGGTCCGGAAAGGTCCGGGCGCTGGCGGGGTTCGGACGGCGGGCCGCCGCGAATCCCGCCGAGCGCGCGCTTTTTGATCGACTGCTGGACCCGCGGATCGAGACGAAGGAGCAATTGGACGACCTGCTCGCGTCGGACAAGAAACGGTTGTTGCCCGGCTCGCCGTTCGTGCGGTGCGGGGTGCGGACGCAGGAGTTCAAGGACCTGGCGCGGAAATTTTCCGACGAGTTGTTCCAGCGGTTTCACGATTTTGCGGCGGAGCATCTCACCGAGAAACTCCCGCTGTTGATCGGGGGCGGCTGCGCCTTGAACGGCGAGTGGAACACGCGCTGGCGAGACTCGGGGTTGTTTGCCGACGTGTTTGTCCCGCCCTGCGCGAGCGACGGCGGCAACGCGATCGGGACGGCGGCCGAGGCGCAGTTCGTCCTGACCGGCCACGCGAAGATCGACTGGTCGGCTTTCGCGGGGGAGGAGTTTGTCGAGGACTGGCCGAGCTTTCTCGATTGGGAGGCGTCGCCGTTAAGCCTCGAGGCGGTGGCGATGTGGCTCGCGCGTGGGCAGGTGATCGCGTGGGTGCAGGGCCGCTACGAGATCGGCCCGCGCGCGCTGGGCAACCGCTCGCTGCTCGCGGCGCCGGTCGAGCGCGCGACCGCCGTCGAGTTGAACCGGATCCAGGAGCGCGAAGACTACCGCCCGATCGCGGCGGTCTGCCTGCGGGAGGACGCGCACCTCCACTTTGGGGGACCGCCGGACAATCCGCATGGGATGTATGCTCAACCCGTGAAAGATCCGCGTCTCGCCGCGGTGGCGCACATCGATGGCACGGCGCGGGCGCAGACGGTCACGCCGGAAGGGAATCCCCGGCTGCACGCGCTGCTGACGGCGTTCAAGGCTGCGACGGGCACGGGCGTGCTGTGCCACGCCTCGCTCAATTTCACGGGCAGAGGCTGCATCAACCGCACGACGCAGCTGGTGAAATTTGCCACCGCCCGGGGCCTCGGCGTCGTGGTCATCAACGACCGGTTGTTTGTCCGTCCCGCACTGCTCCGGGAACCTGCCGGCCTCGCGCGATGAGAATCCTGGGCTTCAAACCGGCACACGACGGGACGGTGGCTTCGCTTTGCGATGGGAAGCTCGAGTTCTCGATTGAAGGGGAGAAGGACTCGCGGCCGCGCTACAGTTGGCTGACGATTCCCGGGATATGGGAAACCTTTGCGCGACTCCCGGCGCGGCCGGATGCCGTCGCCCTCAGCGGGTGGGAGGGAGTCGGTCAGGGCTATTTTGGTCTCGAAAGACCGGTGCGTTCGCGTCGCTGGTTTTGCGGGCGGGAGGTCGAATATTTTTCCTCGACGCATGAAAAATCCCATCTCTTCGGGGCCTATGCGATGTCGCCGTTCGAGCAGGGGCGCCCCTGCTACGCGCTCGTCTGGGAGGGCGGACTCGGGGCGTTTTACCGAATTGGCGCGGCGATGCAGATCGAGAGGTTTCCGGTCCTGACATGCCCCGGACTGCGCTACGCCTACCTGTTCTATCTCGCGGATCGGTCGCGCCGGAGTTTTGAAGACCCGCACGACATGGCGGGAAAACTCATGGCGCTCGCGGGATTGGGCACCGAGTCCGCATTAACCGAGGCGGAACGTGCGCTCCTCGATTATTTGTTCGAACAACCGGCCGCCCGTTCAGAACAACTGATCGAGCATCACTTGCCGATGGACAAGCGGGCGCTCCCCCTGCGCACGTCGTTGCTCGACATCGGGCTGGAGAGCCAGGCTTTCCGCGACTTCGCGCGCAAATTCACGAACGCGTTGTTCCGGCGTTTTCACGATTTCGCGGCGGCGCATCTCACCGAAAAGCTCCCGCTGCTGATTGCGGGCGGGTGCGGCTTGAACTGCGAATGGAACGCGCAGTGGCGGGACTCGGGGTTGTTCGCCGACGTGTTTGTCCCGCCCTGCGCCAACGACAGCGGCAGCGCAATCGGCGCGGCGGCGGAGGCGCAATATGTTCTGACCGGCAACGCCAAGATCGATTGGTCGGTTTACGCCGGAGAGGAGTTCGTCGAGGACTGCCCGGACCCGGTCGGCTGGGACGCGGCGCCGCTGAATCTCGAAACGGTGGCGACGCTGTTGGCGCGGGGACAGGTGATCGCGTGGGTGCAGGGCCGCTACGAGATCGGCCCGCGCGCGCTGGGCAACCGTTCGCTGCTCGCGGCGCCCTTCGAGCCGGCGATGGCGGTCGAGTTGAACCGCATCAAGGAGCGCGAGGACTACCGCCCGATCGCGCCGGTCTGCCTGCGGGAGGATGCGCACCTGCACTTCGAGGGACACTTGGACAGCTCGCACATGTTGTATTTTCAGCGGGTAAGAAATCCGCGGCTCGGCGCAGTGACGCACGTCGACGGCTCCGCGCGGGCGCAGACGGTGAGGGAAGCGGAAAATCCGCGCCTGCACGCGCTGCTGACGGCGTTCAAGGCGGCGACGGGCACGGGCGTGTTGTGCAACACCTCGCTCAATTTCAAGGGCAAGGGCTTCATCAACCGCACGACGGACCTGCTGGGATTTGCCGACGCGAGAGGCGTCGCCGTCGTCGTGATCAACGACCGACTGTTGGTGCGACACTCGCCAAAGCCGACGGCCTTGAGTGGCGCTGCGGAGAGATAGCCACGAGGCGAAATCGCCTCTTGGCGCGGCGAGGGGGGAGGCGCATTTTCCCTGACCGCCCGCCGCGTGCGGCGCGGCGGCGTCATTTTTATCTCCGTTGCCTCATGGCGAACTTCACCCCAACGCTTGCTCTCCTCCCCATGAAATCCTCGCTCCTCGCCTCCCTCCTGCTCCTTCTCGCGTTTGCGCGTTCCGCGCTCGCCGCCGATTCCACCGCCGTGTGGCGGGCGGCGGACGATGCCCGCGTCGCCGCCATGATCTCCGCCGATCCGGCGAAACTCGCGGCTGCGTTTTCCGACGACCTCATCTACGTCCACTCCAACGGCAAGGTGGACACCAAGGCCACCTTCGCCCCCGCGATCGCCTCGGGCAAGTCGGTCTATCACGCCGTGAGCTACGAGCAGCGGGATTTCCGCGAGGTCGCGCCCGGCCTTGTGTTGATGACCGCGCGCTGCCGCGTGCAGTTGGGAAAAGCCGCGCCGTTCAACGAGCTCTACCTCAGCGTGCTGGCCGCGTATCGGCTGGAGAACGGCGCGTGGCGTTTCCTCGCGTGGCAGTCGTGCAAACTCGACACCGCGCCCGCGGCGAAGAAGTGACCCGGCCGTTTCCCGCGCCGCGTTTCCCCTGCGTTTCTTTCCCCATGAAAAATTTCCTCCGCTCCCTCCTGATTCCCGCTTTGCTCGCACTCGCGTCGACGATCGCGCCCGCGGCCGACGTCGGCACGGGCGCCTCGTTCAAGGGCCCGGTCGGCCTGCAACTCTACTCGCTCCGCGCGCAGTTCACGGCGAACGGCGTGCCGAAGACGCTCGATACCGTGAAGGGCTTCGGCGTGCGCTATGCCGAGCTGGCCGGCACCTACGGGCTCAAGCCGGAGCAGCTCACGGCGTTGCTGGCGGAGCGCGGCATCAAGGCGGTGAGCGGGCATTTCCCCTACAAGCGTTTCAAGGAGGAGCCGGAGGCGGTCGCCGCGGAGGCGAAGGCGCTCGGGCTCGAGTTCGCCGGCTGCGCGTGGGCCGACCACAAGGCCCCGCTCGACGAGAAACAGGCGCGCGAGATCGTCGCGGTGTTTAACAAGGCGGGCGCGGTGCTGGCGGCGCAGGGGCTCAAGTTCTTCTACCACTGCCACGGCTTCGAGTTTCAGCCGCACGCGGGCGGCACGCTGATGGACCTGCTCATCAAGGAAACCGATCCGAAGCTCGTGAGTTTCGAGATGGATATCCTGTGGGTGGTGTTCCCGGGACACGATCCCGCCAAGCTGCTCGCGCAGTATCCCGGCCGCTGGAAACTGATCCACCTGAAGGACCTGAAGAAGGGCGTCGCGACCGGCTTCCTCACGGGCAAGACCGACGTGGCGAACGACGTCGCGCTCGGCACCGGCCAGATGAACTGGCCCGCGATCCTCGCGGCGGCGAAGAAGGCGGGCGTGAAATATTATTTCATCGAGGACGAGTCGCCCGTGTCGGAGGCGCAGATTCCGGAGAGCCTGAAGTATTTGTCGCAGGTGAAGTTTTGAGTGACGCGGTCCCGGGGCGGCGGGCCGCGGGCGCGTTGACGGTGGTGGCGCGGGTCTCCTGACCCGTGGGCCGCGTTCCGCGCGGCCAAGGTGGTAGCGCAAGCCGGGGCCGCGCGAGCCGCCGGCCACACTTCCGATTGGGCCGGAGGGCGGGACGGGCGGAGGTTGCATTTTGCAGGGCGAAAACGTTCCCCGGGAAAAGTTGGGAAACTTCCGGGCGGCCGGCGCACGCGGCCGGGGCGAGACGGTCGATGGGGGGCGTGAACACCATTCCCCATCCCCGCTCGCTCCACTCCTCCCGCACCTTTCGCACCCGGCTGATCGCGTTGGCCGGATTTGCCTTCGCGCTCGTCGCGGCGACGCTTCGCGCCGACACCCGCCACGCGACCCTCGCCGCCATCCACGCGGTGGAAAACCCGCGCAATGTCACGCGGCCCGGGCGTTGCGGCGAACTCGGCGCCTACCAGTTTCGCGAGGCGACGTGGCGGATGCACACGGCGGAGCCGTTTGCGCGGGCGCTTGATCGGGCGGCGTCGGACGCGGTCGCGGTGCGGCACTACGAGTGGCTGCGGCGCGGGCTGGAGCGCGCCGGCCTGTCGCCGACGGCCTACCGCATCGCGCTCGCGTGGAACGGCGGGCTCGCCGCGACCGTGCGCGGGAGCGCGCCGCGCGCCGCGCACGGCTACGCGGAGCGCGTGGCGAATCTCGCGGCGGAGTTCGCCGCGGAGGGCGGCGGGAGCGGAGAGTGAATTCGGGGGCTTCGATTCGCCGCGGAAAAATTCAGCTTGGTTGTGCGCGGCGCGGCGCCCAACGTCGCCGCGCGCATGAAACTTCTCCCCGCGTTTCTCAGAAATCACGCGCTGCCGGCGTTCATCGCGGCGACGCTCGCGTGGCTGCTCGGACGGATGGTGTGGATGGAAAACATCGAGGGCATCACGCTCGATGCGCGGACGCGGTATCGGGTGTCGTGGCAGCCGCCGAAGGCGGATGAGCGGCAGCTCGTGGTGGCAATTGATGAGGACAGCTTGAAGAAGCTCGGGCAGTGGCCGTTTCGGCGGGTCGTGCACGGGGATTTGCTCCAACTTGTCGGGCTGACCAAGCCGGCGGTGGTGTCGTGGGATATCCTGTTTACGGAACCATCGAAGGATGACGTCGATTTCATCGACGGCGTAAAAAGCAGCGGAGCAAACGTGGTCTTCGGGGCGATGCGGGCCGACGCCGACATCGGCAAGGCACCCGACGATCCGACCGTGAAGGCCTCCAGCTTGGCGCCCATCAAGCGCGTCAGTGGCGACCAGTCGAAGTTGCCCGTGCACCCGGCGGTGCTCCTGCCGGTCGGTGATCTCGCGGTGGCGGCGAAGATCGCGTTTGTCGACACGCCGCCGGGAGCCGATGGCGTCCGGCGTCTGGTGCCGCTCCTGGTGCGACTCGGTGACAGCGTTTACCCGACGCTTGCGCTGCAATCGCTCATGCAACTGTGGCGCGTGCCGCCGTCGGGCGTTGAGGTGCGTCTCGGCGACGCCATCGCGCTGACCGGCGAGGGCATCGCGCGGCGTATTCCCATCAACGCCGAGGGCCAGTTTCTCGTGAACTATCGCTATGGGGAGAGCGGGTTCCACTTGGTGGGCTACGGTGATCTCCTTGCTCGCCTCCAAGCGCGCTACGTCGAGAACGATCAAAAGGTTTCCGTGCCGGAAACGAATGGGCGGCTCCTCCTCGTCGGCCAATACGCCGATGCGCTCTCCGACATGGGGCCGACGCCGTTTTCGCCGCTCACGCCGCTCGTGCTCGTCCACGGCAACGTCATCGACAACGTCCTGCGCGAGGACTACGCGCGGCGGGCGCCGGTCTGGCCGATTTGGCTCGGGGTGTTCGCGCTCGGCACGGTCGGGCTCGCGGTGTTTTCGAAGCGGAAAATCGGGGAGCAGGCGGCGTATGCGTTGGGGTTGCCGCTCATCTACGCGCTGGTGGCGGCGTTGGTGTGGTTCAAGGGGAGCCTGTGGCTGCCGGTGGTGTGGCCGTTGCTCGGTTTTGTTTCCTCCCAGGTCTTCATGATCGTGCGGCAGATGCTCGCGGAGCAGAAGCAGAAGGAGCAAATCAAGGGGATGTTCGGCAGCTATGTCTCGCCGGAGCTGGTGAAACGCATGACCGACTCCGGCCAGCAGCCGCAGCTCGGCGGGCACGAGGAAAACATCACGGCGTATTTTTCGGACATCCAGGGCTTCTCGACCTTTTCGGAAAAACTCCCGCCCGACCGGCTCGTGGCCTTGATGAACGAATACCTGACCGCCTGCACCGACATCGTGCAGGAGGAGGGCGGCACGCTCGACAAATACATCGGCGACGCCGTGGTCGTGATGTTCGGCGCGCCCATCGCGCTCGAGGACCATGCGTTTCGCGCGTGTGTGGCGACCCAGCGCGTGCAGGTGAAGCTCGCCGAGCTGCGGGTCAAGTGGCAGGCCGAGGGCGAGAAGTGGCCGCAAATCGTCTGGCGCATGCAGTCGCGCATCGGGCTCAACTCCGGCCGCTGCATCGTCGGCAACATGGGCAGCCGCACGCGTTTCAACTACACGATGATGGGCGACGACGTGAACCTCGCCGCGCGCATGGAGAGCGGCGCCAAGAGCTGGGGCGCCTACACGATGTGCTCCGAGGCGACGAAGCTCGAGTGCGAGAAGCACGGCGGCGACCGCGTGGTATTTCGCCCGCTCGGCCGCATCGTCGTCAAGGGGCGCAACAAGCCCACGCCCGTCCACGAAATCGTCGGGCTCAAGGAAAACGTCTCCGCGCAGGCGCGCGAGTGCGTGGAGATTTTCGGCCGCGCGATGGAGCGCTACTACGCGCGCGACTGGGCGGGGGCGACGGAGCTGTTTCAACGCAGCCTCCTGCTCGAGCCCAACCAGCCCGGCAAGACGCCCGGCGTCACCAGCAACCCGTCGCTCGTCTACATCGAGAAAATCGTCCCCGAGGCCATCGAGGAGCCGCCGGCGGAGGATTGGGATGGGCGCTATGTGATGAAGGAGAAATAGCGCGCGGCGCGGGGGACGACGACGGCGTCGGGTCGTCGGCAAATCGGCGTCCCATCGGAATCACGGGGCGATGAGCCAGTGGAGGACGCGGAAAAGCGGGCCGGGCGCCTGTTGCCATCTGCCATCAACAAGAATCTTGAAACTCCGTGTCGCCGCGCGATGCTCGCCGCCGTCAGTGTCCGAACCACCTTACCCCTCGCGTCCACCGCTCTGCGTTTTTTTGATTATGAAAACCATCCGCCTCATCCTGCTCGCCGTTGCCAGCGCCTGCGTGCTTGCGTTCACCGCTCGCGCTCAAGACACCAAGACTCAGGCCACGCTCACGAGCTTCGCCGGCTCGGTCACCATCTCCGCTCCGGGTGGTGGCAATCTCCCCGTGACGATCGGCATGAAAATCCCCGAGGGCGCGCAAATCGTCACCGCCGCTGGCGGCCGTGCGGCCGTCGAGGTGCACAATGGCATCGTCGCCTCGGTGGAGCCCGGCACCACCGTCACGTTGGAGCAGCTCGGCGTCACCGCCGGCAAGCGCGTCGCCCGCCTCAATCTCAAGTCCGGCAGCCTCGTCTCCGCGCTCGACCCGACCAAGAAGGACACCAACGACTACGGCGTGCGCACGCCGAAGGGCGTCGCGGCGGCGCGCGGCACGCTGTTCTCCACCCAGGTGAGTCTCACCGGCGGGACCACCGTCGCGACGCTGAGCGGCACCGTCACGATGTTCCTCGGGCCGAATAACACCAATCCCATCGTGATTCCCATCGGTGCCGCGGCGACGACGGTCGCGGGCCAGCAGCAGGTGGCCGCGCTGAACACGCTTTTGGCCGGCGCTGGCGGCGCGGCACTGAAGGCCGATATCGCCGCCATGGTGGCGCAGATTTCCAATCAGGTGCAGACCAACGGCTCGGGGATTCCCGCCAATGCCGGCTTGGCCCAGGCGACGCTTGTCGCGGTCGTCGAGGCGGCTGCGAAGGCAGTCCCGACCGAGGCCACGAACTATGTCAACGTGGCGGTCAAGGCCGTGGTGACGACTGGGTCGAGTATGGCCGCGAACGGCACCAATGCAGGCACCCAATATGGGGCCGTGAGAGCACTCACCGAAGCCGCCGTCCGAGCCAATCCCTCGGACGCACTCAACATCGCGTCGTCGGTGGCCTCCACCGTCAATACCGCCGTGGTTGAGCAAGCGGTGGCTGCGGCGAAGGCCCAGCCGGGCGCAACCGCCGCATCAATCCAGCAATCGGCGAACGACGCTGTGGCGAAGGCAAAGAACTTGGATACAGCCGTAATCAACGGAACCGATGCGGGAACCAATCTGGTGAACGCCAGTGCGATCACGAACGTGGTTAACGCGGCAGCCAAGACAGCGGTTGCCAGCGTCGCGAGTGCGACCTCGACGACGATTGCTCCTCCCGATGCTGCGCAACGGACGGGTGATGCGTCCAGCCAATCTGGCCTAAAGGGAAGCGGCGAGACCTCCAAGGTGGACGTGACCATCAAGAGCCCCAATTAGGCTCTGGCCATTTGCGAATGACTCATGGCGCCGCGACCGAGCGGCGCCTTTTTCATGGGTGCGCGTCGGGGCATGTCGCTGCGGAGGTGCGACGGCGCAGCGAGGGCAGGTGACGCGGCGCGGCCATCGTCGTAGCGGCGGGCGTCCCTGCCCGCCGAGATTTGGGGAACGCCGCCGAGCCAGACCGGCGGGCAGGGACGCCCGCCGCTACAAGACGCGCCAGCCCGTTTCCCTCGCAGACTCCCTCGGCGCGCCTCAGTCCAAGAACGACCCCTGCGCCTGCGCCGGCGCGGCTAGTTTCGCCGCCGCCTCGTCCGGCGTCGCGGTGAGATGGCGCGGCGGCTTGGTCGCCTTCTGCGCGACGGCCGCCTCGCGGTCCGTCACGATGCGGTCGCAAATCTGGTGGATGTGCAGCCGCAGCCACTGCGAGGTGCTGCTCGCCGCCGTGTAGTCCGCCGGCCCGTAGCCGTGGATGCGGCGCGTCTGGAGCAGCAGGTCGTTTTGCGCAAACTCCGCCGGCTTGTCCGGGTGATACACCGCATAGGCCCGGCCGCCGCCGCCCTTCACGACGGCGAAGCTCGGCACGTCGCTCGGGCCGTCGGCGATGTAAATCATGTTTTGCAGAGGGATGCGCCGGTCCTCGTCGGCCATCTTGGAATTCACGTCGATGGCGGGGTTCTTGTTGGAACCCTTGTTGATTTCGAAAATCGCGCGCGTCTTGCCCGTGTTGTCGATGACGGTGCCGATTTGCGCGATTTCGCCGGCGGCATCGAGGACCAGCTCCTTCTGTTTCAGGAAGTCCGGCGGCAGCGGATTCTCGATGAACTCGCACGCCCACACGCCCTCGACGTGCGGCGCGATGGCGCTCCCGCGCACCATCGGCGCGATGCCCGTGCTCACGATGTAGTGCTCGAGCGTGATTTCGTGCTCCGCGTATTTCGGCTTCTCGCGCGCAAACGCCTTCGCCCGCGCAAAAAAGTCCGGCAGCCCCGGGTAAAACACGATGTCCCGCCCGCACTCCTCGAGGATCTTGTTGCTGAGCCGCGGCATGCGCCCGGCCTTCACGTAGCTGAGCAGGTGGTTGAGGTAGCCCAGCTCGCCGGCGAGCCGGTAGCCCCGCGCGCGGTAACGCTCCGTGAGGGCGTTGGTCTCGGCCCAGAACTGCGCCTCGTCCACGCCGAAGCGCCGAAAGAGCGGCGACTGCATGTAGTCCGGGATTAAGGTCTTGTCGAAATCCCAGATGAGCGCGATCGTGTTTTGTGTGAAGAGGGTCGTGGCCATTGCCGAACAGCAGCGCTAGGCGGAAATCGCCGACGCTTGCCTGCGCGACGAAAGCCGCGCCCCGCGGCCCGCGCAATTCGCAAATCGCCGCGCCCGCCCCTTCTCCCTCATGGACGAACCACTGCCCGACATCTCCCCGTTTCGCCACCGCGCCGACGAACTCGCCGCGCAGATGGCCGCGCCGTCGTTCTACGACAACCCCCGCCGCGCCGCCGACGTCACCCGCGAACACCAGAAGCTCGTCCAACTCGTCGCCGATCACGACGCCCACTCCCGCCTCGAACGCGAGGTCCTCGAGGCCCGCGACCTCGCCGCGGATCCCAAGGCCGACGCCGGGATGCGCGAGCTCGCCGCCGCCGAACTCCCCGAACTCGCCGCCCGCCGCGCCGCGCTCCGCGCCTCCATCCTCCTCGCGATGATCCCGCCGGAGGCGACCGACTCGCGCAACACCGTCCTCGAAATCCGCGCCGGCACCGGCGGCGACGAAGCCACGCTCTTCGCCGCCGATCTCCACCGGCTCTACTCGCGCTACGCCGACGAGCGCGGCTGGAAACTCACGCCGATGAGCAGCAGCTACAGCGAGCGCGGCGGCTTCAAGGAGGTGATTTTCCTCGTGAGCGGCACCGACGTTTACAAGCGGCTCAAGTTCGAGAGCGGCGTGCACCGCGTGAAACGCGTCCCGGTTACGGAGGCCAGCGGCCGCATCCACACGTCGACGGTCACCGTCGCCGTGTTGCCCGAGGCCGAGGAGGTCGACCTCCAAATCGATCCGCAGGACCTCGACATCATGGTGCAACGCGCCAGCGGCCCCGGCGGCCAAGGCGTCAACACCACCGACTCCGCCGTGCGCATCGTCCACAAGCCCACGGGCCTCGTGGTGTTTTGCGCCGACGAACGCTCGCAACTGAAAAACAAGGCGCGCGCGATGACCGTGCTCCGCTCGCGCCTGCTGCAACGCCGCGAGGAGGAGGAGCGCTCGAAATACGCCGCCGCCCGCCGCAGCCAGATCGGCACGGGCGATCGGAGCGAACGCATCCGCACCTACCACTACCTGCAAAACCGCGTCACCGATCACCGCATCGGCCTCTCCTTGCACAACCTCCCGCAGGTAATGGAAGGCGCGATCGACGATCTGATCGCGGGGCTGCAAAAGGCCGAATACGACGAGAAACTCGCGGCCCTCACCGGCCGCACCTACGAGCCCGCGCGCCGCGTGGACGACGAGGAGTGAGCGGCCCGATGTAGGGCGGCCGGGTTTGGTCGCTACGGCTTCGCGTGCGCCTTGAAAAACGCCACGATCTGCGCGCGCACTTTCGCGGCGGGAAACTCGTGTCCGCCGTCGTGAATGTAGGTCACCACCGGCGCGCCGATTTTCGACGGATAGGTCACCGCGCCATCGACGGGCGCACCGCCGGGGCCGCACTGGTTTAGTTTTTTCAACGCCGCGATCGTCTGCTCCTGCCACGCGAATTTCACGAGCGGATCGTTTTTGCCGGCGAGGTGCCAGACTGGCTTGGGTTTCAGGCGCGCGAGCGACTGCGCGGCGGCGGTCGCGGCCGGCGCCATCGCCGCAAACTGGTCGCCCCTCTCGGCCCAGAGGAGGTAGGTGAAGCCGCCGCCGTTGGAGTGCCCGGTCGAGTAGATGCGGCGGTCGTCGATACGGTAGTCGGCGCGGAGGCTGGCGAGCATCGCGTCGAAAAATTTCAGATCGCGGTCGCCCTCGGCGCCGGGGCCGTGTTGCCAGCCGGGTTTCTTGCCCTCGGGATCGGTGAGGCGGCCGGGGGTGTTGAGCCCCTGCGGATAAACCACGATCGCCTCGGGCCAGACGGTGTGGAAGGCCCAGTTGCGGGCGGGGAGGCGCATGTTGCCGCCGTGGCCGTGGAAGGCGAAGACGACGGGCGTCGGCTGCGACGCGGCGGTGGCGGGCACGTAAACGAGCGCCTCGCGGGCGACGCCGTCGATTTTCCATTCGCGGCGCGCGGGGGCGTCGGCGGCGCGGAGCGGGGCGGCGAGGAGCAACAGCGCGGCGAGAAACGCGGGAAAGATTTTCATCGGGAACGATTTCAGCCTCTCACCAGTCGGCTACCCCTTGTCTCCACAGAATGGGCGCAGTAAGAGCGCCGACGCCGGGTAGGATTAGTTTTGGGGGAGATCGGCGGAATGGCCTTGTTGGCTTCGCGACGCCAACACGGCGCGATATTGAATCCAAGCGGCCAGCATCAAACCGATGCCGGCGACCATCGGCGTCGACGGCGCCGTAGCCTCTTTCCCGGAGATCCTTTCCACCGCCCAAACCCACATGAACAAATTAACCGTCGTGAGCCCGATGGTGAGTTTCTTGTTTGGCGACTTCGTTGAGTTCATGGGGAAACATCCGCGTCGCACACGCGCGCGCCTCAGGCCGCGTCCTGCGTGGGCTCGGCCTTGGCGGCGCGGCGCAGCGTGGGCTTGCGGCGCCCGGCGACGACCGCCGAATCGATCACGACCTCGGTCACGTCGTCGCGCTGCGGGAGCTCATACATGACCTCGAGCATGAGGTTTTCCATGATGGAGCGGAGCGCGCGGGCGCCGGTCTTGAGCTCGATGGCCTTGGCGGCGATGGCTTTCACGGCGTCGGGGGTGAGCTTCAAGCGCACGCCG
>JBEANZ010000818.1:0-2504 GCA_041165185.1 Verrucomicrobiota bacterium
TCTAACCCACTCGCGGCCGAGTCGAAATATTTCCGCTCACGGCAGCGCGTAGACTTCGATGATGGCGAGGCCGGTGGTGTTGTTGGCGCCGCCGACTTGGACGGTCCACGCGCCGGGCAACAACGTGACGACCATGGCGGAATCGAGGCTGCCATCCGCGAGCGCGAAGGCGCCCGACGACGCGAAGGCGGCGCGAATTTCGTCGGCGTTGGACTGAAGGCCCCACGCGGCGGCGGTGGAGTGGAGGAGCCCGCGGCTGTTGTAGAGTTCGATCTGCGGGGCGGCGAGGGTGCCGGGGACGCCGAACTGCGCGAGGCCGGGGCCGACGGCGCGGATGAGCACGCGGCGCGACGAGGCGCCGTCGACGATGAAGCCGGCGATCATTTTCTCGGCGCCGGTGCGGACGAGGCCGCGCGTGGAGATGTTGATCGCCTGGGGGCCGGTGTTGCTGAACGCGTCGGTGTCGTAGACCTCGACGATGGCGAGGCCGGTGGTGTTGCCGGCGCCGGCGACCTGCACGGTGTAGTCGCCGGGATTGAGCGTGGCGACGAACGCGGAGTCGCCGCTGCCGTTGGCGAACGGAAACGCGCCCACGCGCGCGGCGGTGCTGGCGACGGTGGCGGCGTTGGCGGCGGTGCTCCAGCCGGTGTTGGTGGCGAGGGGCGCGGCCTTGTTGTCGAGGAGCGTGAGCACGGGCGCGGCGAGCGTGCCGGTGAGGCCAAACGCGCCGAGCGCGGGGCCGGCGGCGCGCACGAGGACTTGTTTCGGGCCGGTGCCGCGCACGATGAAGCCGCTGATCATGATGTCGCCGCCGGTGCCGACGGCTCCGCGCGTGGAGATGTTGCGTAGGCGGCTGAGGTAAATCGGATCGGATTGGATGACCGTTTCGCTTTCGCCGACGATGTAGAGGGTGTCGTTGGCGAAGAGGCCGGCGAGGAGGATGCCGCGCGTGCCGGAGGCGAGCGGATACCACGGGCCCTTGTCGCTCGTGGCGGTGAGGACGGTGCCGAGGGTGCCGGTGGCGAAGAGCGCGCCGGCGCCGACGGAGAGGCCGACGAGGCCCGCGCCGCCGCCGGTGTCGGTGACCTCGGCGGACCAGGTAACGAGCGAGTCGCCGGATTTGAGGACGAGGTTGTTGCGGTGGATGCCGACGGCGAGGCCGACGTTGAGGTCGGTGTGGCCGACGGCGACGAACTGCGCGTAGCTGTCCACCGAGACGAGCGCCTCGAGGTGGGCGGTCAATCCGGCGACGGGCAAACGCGTCCACGTGATCGCGTCGGGGGAAAACAGGATGACGCCATCCTGGCCGCACGTGGCGAAATGGTTGATGCCGGCATTGTAGGCGAGGCCGTGGAGCCACGTGGTGACGCCCGAGGTGCGGGGCGTCCAGGTGTTGGCGTCGAGCGAAGTGAGGATCGTGCCGGCCTCGCCGACGGCGACGAACTTGTCGCCGGCGAAGACGACGTTGTTGATGCGTTGCGTGGTGCCGGAGTTGGCGGCGGGCGTCCACGTGACGCCATCGGGCGAGAGCAAAATCACGCCGCGATCGGCGACGGCGACGAACTTGCCCGCGCCATACGTGACGCCAACGACCCAACCAGTCGTGCCGGAAATGCGCGGGGTCCACGTGCGGCCGTTGTCGGACGAGCTGACGATGGCGCCGCCGTCGCCGACGGCGACGAGCGTGCCGCCGCCCGAGGCGATGGCCCAGAGGAGGCCGCCGCCGGGCCGGGTGTTGCGGACGGCGAGCGAAGTGATCGGCGGCGGCGCGACGGTGAGCGTGGCGGGCGCGGAGGTGACGGAGCCGGAGGCGTTGGTGATGGTGACGGTGTAGTTGGCGTCGGCGCCGCCGGGGGCGTTGCCGATGGTGAGCGAGGACGCGGTGGCGCCGGGGATGGCGACGCCGTTGCGATTCCACTGGTAGGTGACGCCGACGCCGGTCGCCGCGACGCTGAAGGTCGCGGAGCCGCCGACGGCGACGGTCTGGCTCGCGGGTGGTGTGGTGACGGCGAGGGTGGCGGTGAGTTGCCAGTTGAGTTTGATGTTGCCGCGCGCGCTGGAAAAGGAGCCACCGATGGCGATGTAGTAGGTCACTCCGCTCGTCGCGGAGAAACTCACGAGGCTCGCGCCGCCGCCGCCGCGGTCGTCGTCCTGCGTGAGGCGGGCGATGTTGGTGAGTGCGGCGGCGACGGTCGTCGGCGCGGTGTAAACGGCCATCACGGTGTCGAAGTTGGAGCCGACGGTGTCGATGGCGGCGAGGCCGCTGGCGGGCGCGGTCCAGCGATACCAGACGGAGGAGGCCGTGCCGGAGAGATTCCAGTGCGCGGGCTCGAAGGGCTCGCTGGTGGCGTTGACGTTGGTGCCGGTGACGGAGCCGGTGAGCGTGGTGAGCGCGACGGCGTTGGCGAAGTTGTCGTTCGCTGGCGGGACGAGGACGGTGAGGGTGCTGAGGTCGTGGTGACGCTGGCACCGTTGGCGGTGATGCGGAGGGAGTAGGTGGCGGC
>JBEANZ010000819.1:0-2966 GCA_041165185.1 Verrucomicrobiota bacterium
GTGTTTCTCACCCGCAGCATCGTCGGCCGCGCGCTCAAGCCGCCGCCGCAGGCGCAGACCTTCGACGACGCTACCTTCGAGCACGGGATGACCATGCGCGAGAAAGTCACCAAGCTCACGCGCTCCGAAAACTGCCAGGGCTGCCACGCCGTCATCAACCCCCTCGGCTTCAGCCTCGAGCACTTCGACGCCGTCGGCCGCTACCGCACCGAGGACGCCGGCCGCCCCATCGACGCCGCGAGCGACTATGCCGACGACGAGCACGCCACCGTCCGCCTCGCCAGCGCGCGCGACGTCGCGGAATTCGCGATCACGAGCGAACGCGCCAACCGCACCTTCATCGAGCAGCTCTTCCAACATCTCTTGAAGCAATCGCCACGCGCCTACGGCCCCGACACCGTCACACGTCTGCGCGATTCTTTCGTCGCCTCCGGCTACAATCTCCGCCAACTCATGGCCGACATCGCCACGCTCGCCGCGCTGCACGGCACCGAATCCGCGAGCATCGCCGCCACCATTTCACCCCGCTCCCCATGACCCCGCTCCACCGCCGCGAATTTCTCCGCAAGGCCGGCCTGTCGGCCGCCGTGATGCCGTTCATCGCCGGCCTGCCGAGCCTCGCGCTCGCCGCGCCCGCGCGCCCGCGCCAGCGGCTTATCGTCGTCTTCTCGCCCAACGGCACCATCCCGCCCGCGTTCTGGCCCGACCAAGTCGGCCGCGATTTTCAGCTGAAGGAAATCCTCTCGCCGCTCGCACCCTACCGCGAACGGATGCTCACGTTGCAGGGCCTCTCCAACAAGGTCCGCGGCGATGGCGACGGACACATGCGCGGCATGAGCTGCCTGCTCACCGGCATCGAGCTGCTCCCCGGCAACATCATGGGCGGTTCAGGCGTGCCCGCCGGCTGGGCCAGCGGCATCTCGATCGATCAAGAGATCAAAAACTTTTTCCAGAGCCAGGCGATCACGCGCACGCGTTTCGGTTCGCTCGAGTTTGGCGTCGGCGTGCAGGACCGCGCCGATCCCTGGACGCGCATGTCCTACGCCGGCAGCGGCCAGCCCGTCGCCCCGATCTCCGATCCGTATCAGATGCACGAGAAACTCTACGGCCAGATGAAGGACCGCGAGAACCTGCGGAGCGTGCTCGATCCCTTGAAGGCCGACCTCGCCAAGGTTCGCTCCATCATCAGCGCCGAGGATCGCCGCACGCTCGAGCAGCACGAGGCGCTCGTGCGCCAGCTGGAGCGCGAGATCGCCGACGGCGCGGCCCAGACGCTCCGCGTGGGCGCTCCGGAGTTCGAGCGCGGCATCGCCGATCAGAACGACAACGTCCCGCGCCTCTCGCGCATGCAGATCGATCTGCTCGTGAATTCCTTTGCCAACGACATGGCGCGCGTCGCCACGCTGCAATACACCAAGTCCGTCGGCGGCGCGCGGATGAACTGGCTCGACATCACCGACGGCCACCACGGCCTCTCGCACGAGCCCGACACCGACGAGACCGCGCAGAAAAAGCTCATCAAGATCAACACCTGGTTCGCCGGTGAAATCCGCTACCTCGCCGACAAACTCGCCGCCACGCCCGAGCCCGGCGGTGACGGCTCGATGCTCGACCACACGCTGATCGTGTGGACCAACGAACTCGGCAAGGGCAACAGCCACACGCTCGACAACATCCCCTTCGTGCTCCTCGGCGGCGGCTTTGGTTTCGAAATGGGCCGCGCGCTGAAGTTCGACAAGGTCCCGCACAACCGCCTCCACCTCGCGCTCGCCCACGGTGCCGGCCACCGGATCGAGACCTTCGGCAAGCGCGACCTCTGCAGCGGCGGGCCGCTGGCGTTGTAGGGCGGCGGCCGCCCGACTCCGCCGACGGTGGATCGACGGCGCGAACCGCGGCGAGACTACCGCTGCGCCGGCTCGGCGTTCCACACCTTGAGGTCGTCGAACCAGCCGTCCTTGCCGGCGACGCCGAACTCGATCTTTGACTTCGTCGCGTGGGCGATGCCGGAGGATTTGAGAAACCCCGCGGGCTTCCCGTCGAGGGTCACGCGCATCGTGTCGCCGACGGTCTCGACCACGAGCGCATACCATTTTCCGGTTTCCAGCTTCGCCGGATAAGTGACGGTGCGGCCGACCAAAAGCTTGGCGCGCTCGGCTTTTTTCGACGGCTCCTTGTTCATCGCGTAGATGTCGTTGCGCATCGTGCCGTCGCGCTCGTCGATGAGGGTCACGCCGGTGAGCCGGACTTGGGCGCGGCAGATGTGGCCGTAGTGCGCACCGGCGTAGGCGCGGTCGTCGAACTCCACATCGATCATCGTCGCGCCCTCGAACCGGATCCGCACCTCGACGATGCTGTCGCGGGTGGGGATTTCGAGGCCGTGCACGGCGGCGTGGGCGGTGACGGCGGGCTTGCCGTCGGCGGCGGGGAGATTCTTGTCCCGCGTCTGCGTGCCCTTGAGCGCTCCGTTTTCGACGGCGAAGGTCGGCACCACCCGGTGCCAGACCTTGGCGGGCTCGGCGCCCTGAAAGTCGTCGGAAAACAGAAGCTCTTTTTTCTTCGCGATGGCGTGGGCGGGGATGGGCGGCAGCTCAGCCGCGGTGACCGTGGCGGTGGCAGCGAGCGCGAGGAGGCACAGGCGGACGAAGGGTCGGGGTAGGTTCACGCGAGAGGTGAAACGCAATCCGCCGCCGCTGGCAATCCACACGATTTCTCCGCGGTAGCGGCGCCCAAATTGTCAGGGGCGGTCGCGCGGATACTCGCGTCACCTCGCCACCGCCGCCGCGCTCGACGCCCACACCGCCGCCGGCAAGTCCGCCGGCGGCCGCGCGACCGCCGCACCGGGCGCCGCGACCGCGCGCAGCGTCGCGTTGAGCTCCGGCTCGCGTTTCGTCTCGCCGCCCGTCGCGAGGAAGAAACCGCCCTCCCCCACGCCCGCGTTGATATTGTCGCGCGCCTCCCACGTCGCG
>JBEANZ010000820.1:0-3957 GCA_041165185.1 Verrucomicrobiota bacterium
GCCGCTGGCGGTGTGGCGGTATTACAACGGCCGCGCGGACTGCGAGAACGTGATCAAGGAACTCCAGCAAGGCTTCGCCCTGACGACCCTGTGCCTGCAATCGTTCTGGGCCACCGAGGCCGCCCTGTCGCTGGCGACCCTCACCTATAATCTCACCGCGCTCTTCCAGCGCCATCTCGGCTGGCAAACCAAGGTGACGATCCACTCCCTCCGCTTCTGGCTGTTTATCACCCCGGGATTAATCACGCATCCGGCCGGGAAAACCACCATCAAGCTCGCCGTGCCGCCCCGCGAACGCGACTGGTGGTCGCACCTGTGGGAGAAAATCCCGTCGCCTTTCCCCAACTGCAATGCAGTCGAAAATCGCCCCGCTTTTGCCACCTAAAATCCAGCTCCTACTGCACACTTCCGGCTCAGACGCTGTGACCGGCGAAGGCGGAGGCGCTGCCGCCACCATCGGTGATACGACTTGGCTGGGCCGTTTTCGCGGCTGCGGCGCGTGGACAACGGCGGGCGGCGACTGCGCAGTGCCGTGTCGATCCGCGGGAGTCTGCGGTGACACCCTGAGGCAATTTCGCCCCGCGATGCGGCCGCCGCTGCACCGCCGCTCTGCGCACTACGCCCTACGCGCCGCTCCCGCCTTTACCCGCACTTAACAAAATTCACGAAACTTCTCACACGCACTTAATGCCCCCGTGGTGAACTTCGCGCCGGCACTCCCGCCGCCCCCGCTCACCATGTCGCTCTCCCTCCTGCGTTTCTGCTTTCGCGCCCGCGCCCGCTCCCGCACCCGCCCGCGTTTTCCGTTTCGCCTCGCGCCCTGGTTCGCCCTCGCGCTCCTCACCCCGCTCGCCCGCGCGCAAGTCACCGACCCGCGCATCACCTCGTGGCGCACGGTCAACGCCGCCCAATACGCGCGCGTTTACGAGTCCGCCGCGAAATTCACCGCCGGCACCACCAACACCACCTGGCCCACCTCCGGCCTCGTCACCAGTCCGGCCGGCGGCGTCGCCACCGTGAGCTACTCCGACGTGCAGCGCGTCGCCTACTCCGCGACCTACGTTTACATCCAGACCACCGGCCTCGCCAGCTACACGATGGGCAACTGGCTCACGCCCAACGGCACCACCTACACCTCGTTCCCCTCGAACCGCGCCGCGATCCACCGCATCCCGCGCACGCCCTCGATCCCCACCACGAAACAAAAAAATAACGGCAACGGCGGCGTCCTCGTGAACGGCGTCTTCGTCTGGCAAAACGGCGACGCCCAGTCCTACGCCAACGCCTCCTCCACCACGACCACCGCCACGATCTCGATCAGCGGCGACGGCGTGTGGAACCGCCTCGCCGGCGTCGCCGAGACCTTCAACTTCGATCCCGCCAACGGCCACCAGCCCAGCAGCGGCGCCTACCACAATCACATCAACCCGAAGGCGCTCCGCTACCAGCTCGGCGACAACGTCACCTACTCCGCCTCCACGAAAACCTACAGCGAGGCCGCGCCCACCACGCACTCGCCCATCATCGGCTGGGCCAACGACGGCCTCCCCATCTACGGCCCCTACGGCTACTCCTCCGCGCTCGACGCCACGAGCGCCATCCGCCGCATGACGACCGGCTTCGTCAAACGCGACGCCACCAACGCCGCCCTCTACGGCGTCGACGATCTCGCCGTCACCGGCCGCGTGAAACTCCCCGTCTGGGCCGCCAGCGTCCAAGGCATCAGCCAGACGCTCGCCTCCACCAAATACGGCCCGACCACCACCGCGACCTACGCGCTCGGCCCGGTGAACAAAACGTGCGTCGTCGGCACGTTTGCCGAGGACTACGAATACCTCGGCGACTTCGGCCGCACGCAGGGCGCCGACTTCGATCTCAACCGGCAAAACGTCCGCTTCTGCGTCACGCCCGATTTTCCCGCCGGCACCTACGCCTACTTCGTGTGCCTCGATGCGTCGGGCAACAGCGTGTTTCCCGACGTGATCAACCAGGAGTATTTCGGCACCGCGTCCGTCGGCCAGGGCACCGTCACGAGCATCACCGAAACCGTCACCGAATACGCCGACGCCGGCCCCGCCGCCGCGATCACCGTCACCGGCACCGCCGCCGGCAGCAATGTCCTCCTCTCGTGGAACTCCGCCGAGGGCGCCACCTACAAGGTCGAATCCTCCCCCGACAACGCCACCTTCACCACGCTCTCCTCCACCGTCACGAGCGCCGGCCTCACCACGACCTACACCGCGACCGGCAGCACGAATTATTACCGCGTCACGCTCACCGCGATCACGACCTACGACACCGGCGGCACCTACGGCACCGCCGTCGGCACGACAAAGACGCTCCTCTACGGCACCGCCGCCACCGCCCCGTCGATCACCACGCACCCCGCGAGCACGACCGTCACGGCCGGCACGAGCGTCACGCTCACCGTCGTCGCGACCGGCACCGGCACGCTGAGTTACCAATGGAAAAAAGCCGGCGCCAACCTCACCGGCGCGACCAACGCGAGCTACACCATCGCGAGCTCCGCGACCACCGACTCCGGCAGCTACACCGTCGCCGTCACGAACGCCGTCGGCACCACCACGAGCAACGCCGCCACCCTCACCGTCAACGCCGCCACGACCGCCCCCGCGATCACCACGCAACCCGCCTCGCTCTCCGTCACGACGGGCGCGAGCGCGACGTTCACCGTCGTCGCGAGCGGCACCGCGCCGCTCACCTACCAATGGGCGAAAAACTCCACGGCGATCTCCGGCGCGACGAACGCGAGCTACACCCTCGCCGCGACGCAGACCACCGACGCCGGAAACTTTTCCTGCACCGTCACCAACTCCGCCGGCTCCGCCACCAGCAACGCCGCCACCCTCACCGTCACGACCGCCACCGTCGCGCCCGCGATCACAACGTCGCCCGCGAGCCAGTCCGTGACCGCCGGCGCCAGCGCGACATGCACCGTCGTCGCCAGCGGCACCGCGCCGCTCACCTATCAATGGGCAAAAAACTCCGCCGCGATCTCCGGCGCGACGAGCGCGAGCTACACCCTCACCACGACGCAGGCCTCCGACGCCGGAAATTTTTCCTGCACCGTCACCAACGCCGCCGGCTCCGCCACGAGCGCCGTCGCCGTCCTCGCCGTCACCGCCGCGCCCACCGCGCCCGCGATCACGACGCAGCCCGCTTCGCTCTCCATCGCGACGGGCGCAAGCGCGACGTTCACCGCCGTCGCCAGCGGCACCGCGCCGCTGAGTTACCAGTGGTATCGCGGCGTCTCCGCCATTAGCGGTGCGACCTCCGCGAGCTACACGATTGCTTCCGCCCAAACGTCCGACGCCGCCAGCTACACCGTCGTCGTCACGAATTCCGCCGGCACCGCGACGAGCAACGCCGCCACGCTCACCGTGACCACGCCCGCGGTCGCGCCCGCGATCACCGCGCAGCCGGCCAACGTCGCCGTCAACACGGGCGGCAGCGCGACGTTTGCCGTCACCGCGAGCGGCACCGCGCCGCTCACCTATCAGTGGACGAAAAACTCCGCCGCAATCTCCGGCGCGACCAACGCGAGCTACACCCTCGCCACGGTCTCCGCCGCCGACGCCGGCAGCTACGCGTGCGTCGTCACCAACTCCGCCGGCACCGCGACGAGCAACGCTGCCACGCTCACCGTCACGACCGCCGTGGTCGCGCCGACCATCGCCGCCTCGCCCGCGAGCCTCACGGTCGCCGCTGGCGCGACGGCGAGCTTCACCGTCGTCGCCAACGGCACCGCGCCGCTCACCTACCAATGGACGAAAAACTCCGCCGCGATCTCCGGCGCGACCAACGCGAGCTACACCCTCTCCGCGACGCAGACTTCCGACGCCGGAAATTTTTCCTGCACCGTCACCAACGCCGCCGGCTCCGCCACGAGCGCCATCGCGGCGCTCACCATCGTCACCGCCGCCGTCGCGCCCACGA
>JBEANZ010000821.1:0-3970 GCA_041165185.1 Verrucomicrobiota bacterium
CCACGCGGCGCGCGTGGTGTCGTCGATCGGGCCGCCGCGCGAGAAGGTCAGCGCCGCCACGCGCAGCGCTTCGTCGAGGAGATCGTCGGGCATCGGTTTTCCGAGATGGCGCGTGAGGGCGCCGAGCAGCGCGGTCTGGTGTTCGCGGGCGTCGAGGCGGGCGAGTGCGAGCAGCGCAGGCAGGGCGGCGCGTGAATCGGTTTCCGCGAGCGCCCGCTCGCGCCAGGTTGCCAGCGGCTGCGACTCAAGCGCCGTGCGCGCCGCGCGCCGCACGATCGGATCGGCGTGCGCGAGCGCGGGCCACGCGGCGGCGACAGCGGCGTTTTCCGCACGGCCGTGAAAACGTTCGAGTTGCTCACGAAGGGCGACTGAGGGCGAAACCTCGGCGGCGGAAAGCGGCGATTGAGTTGCGGACGCGGGAGCGCTCCAGCTCAAGCGGTAGATCGCGGAGTGCATGCGGCGGCCGCCGGTGGCGAGGTAGAACGCGCCGTCGGCTGGGTTGACGCAGAGGGCGGTGACGGGAAACGGCACGCCGCGCACGATCTCCTCGGCCGTCGCGGAAAACGTCGCGCCGGCCGGGCGCAGCGTGAGCGCAAGGATGCGGCCGTAGCTCCAGTCGGCGACCCACAGCGCGGCGCGGTGGGCGGCGGGGATTTTTGCGTCGCGCGGAAAAAGCACCGCGGTGGGCGAGCCGAGCCCGAGCGGGAGCACGGCGGGCCAGCCGTCGGGCGCGGACTCGGGGACCTTGAACGCGCCGCGCCGCCAACCGAAGTCCGCGCCGCTCACCGCGTGCAACACTCGCGTCGGACGATACCACGGCAGGTTGATCTCGAACTCGGTGTCGGAGTCGAAGGTGAACACCTCGCCGCGCGGATCGACGGCGAGCGCGTAGGCGTTGCGGAAGCCCGCGGCGACGAGCTCCCACTCGCGCCCGTCGCGATCGGTGCGGCAGATCCAACCGCCGCCGAGGAGGCCGCGCGATTCGCTGCCGATCACGGCCGGCACGGGCGGCAGCAGCGCGTCTTCACCGAAGAGGCGCGGCACGCGGCTGCGCACGAGGGGCGGGAGCGGCGTGGCGTTGCCGGCGAGCACGTAGAGCGAGCGCCCGTCGGGCGCGGGTGCGACGGCGTGCGGCCCGTGCTCGCCCGCGCCGACGGGAAACTCGTGCAGTCGCTCCACGTGATCCAGTTCGCCGTCGCCGTCCCGATCGCGGAGCCGGTAGAGGCCCGCGCGGCATGTCGCGCTGTCCTGCCCGACGACGGCGTAGAGGTCGTCGCCGAGCCATGCGAAACCGTGGACTCCGGCGATGGGGAGCGGCAGCGCGCGGGCGCCGGCCTCGCGTTCGCCGCGGGCGGGCAGCGTCAGGCGGTGCAACGGCCCATATTGATCGGACGCGATCAAGCCGCCGCGTCGGTCCGGCGTGAGTGCGACCCACGAGCCCTGCGTCTCACGCGGCACTGCGTAGATCTGCTCAAGCGTGTAACCCGGCGCGACCGTCAGGTTCGGCGCGCCCACCGCGACGGAGAGTAAAAGGAAGAAGGCGACAGGGAAGAAACGCGGGGTCACGCGGACATCGTCTTGGCCATCTCGCCCCGGACGGGCGAGCGCCGTTTGCAGGATTGACGCGATGACGGACAGGGGGAGCGTAATCGCATTGCCGCCGCGAACTCCTCGCGGCGCGGGCCACCCCAACCCGTCCTCGTCCCCGATCATGCACTCCAAAATCCGCGCTGCGCTCCTGCTCACCCTGTCGTTGCCCGCCGCGCTCCTCGCCCAGAGCGTCGCGCCGACCTCGCCGATCGCGACGCCGAAGTCCGATCCAAAATCCGAAATCGTCGAGCTGAGCCCGTTCACCGTCAGCACCAACAACGACCTCGGCTACGCCGCCGAGAACACCCTCGCGGGCAGCCGGCTCAACACGCGGCTCCGCGACACCGCCAGCTCGGTGTCGGTGTTCACCAAGGAGTTTCTCGACGATCTCGCCATCACGGACCTCGCGCAGTTGCTCGAGTATTCGGTCAACTCCGAGATGGACACCAACTCGCAGGGTGCGTCCTCGGAGCAGAACCGCATCATCGGTGGCCACGCGCTCTCCGCGGGCATCCAGGTGCGCGGGCTGCTCGCGAGCGTGGGCCAGGATTTTTTCACGAGCATCTCGCCGACGGATCCCTATCGCGTCGGCCGCATCGACGATGCGCGCGGCCCGAACAGCATTCTGTTCGGCATCGGCCAGCCGGGCGGCTTGCTGAACCAGTCCTCGAAAATCGCAGCGACGCATCGCGACAGCGGCCAGTTGCGCTACGGCCTCGGCTCGTGGGCGCGGCAGCGCGCCGAACTCGATCTCAACAAGGTGCTCGTGAAGGACCGGCTCGCGCTCTCGGTGTCGGCGCTGCAGCAGGAAAACGGCGGCTGGAGGCTGTTCGATTTCCAGGACAAGCGCCGCGTCTTCGGCTCGGTCACGTGGCGGCCGGTGCGCAGCTTGACCATCACCGCGATGGGCGAGCGCGGCCGCGACAAGACCGCCATCGTCCGCTCCTTCGGCGACGCCGAGCAGGTGCTCGCGTGGTATGACAACCGCCGCGCTGCCGGCGTGGACGCGGTCACGTTCACGCCGGTCGGCACGACGGCGGTGACGGCAGCGCAGCAGGCGGTGGGCGTCGCCAGCCGCGACGGCACGGTCGGTGGCAATAACCACCGCATCACCTTCATCGAAAACGAGGGCACGTTTTTCGACGCCATCGGCACCTACCTCTCGAGCAGCTACAACAACGCCGCCGTCCGCGCGCCCGACGGCACGCGCGGTGCCACCCTCGGTGTGTTCCGCATCTACGATCCAAAATTTTATCCGATTAACGGCAACGCCGTCGGTCCCGGCATGTATCGCGATCAGTATCTCCACAATTACACGGTCTCGCTCGACTGGCAGCCGACGCGCAACCTGATCTTCAACCTCGGCCAGAACTACCAGTGGACGGCGGCGCAGGTAAACCTCATGAACGGCACGTCGCCCATGCTGCGCGGCGACGCCAATCGCACGCTCGGTGTCGGCGGCCCGACCAATCCCTACGCGGGCCGGATGTATTTCGACGGCACGTGGACGCGCGACGTTCACACCGGCGACAGCCGCGAGTCGCGGCTCTCCGCCTCCTACACGCTCGAAACGAAATCGAAATGGCTCGGCCTACACCGCCTCGCCGCGTCCGTCTCGCGGCAGGACGTCCACGACCGCCGCGCCAATTCGTGGCTCGTGCTCGCCGGCCGGCCGTTCAACACCGACCCGAGCAACGCCAACAACCGCGTGACCGTGCGGAATTATCTCACCGAGGGCAGCTACGCGACCTACCGCGCCGGCGACTGGCGCACGCTGCCCGCGACAATCAATTTCGGCGGACGCGCCTACCAGACCGCCTACGCCAACGTGGCCGGCGGCGGCGCCGACAACGGCGGGATGCAGCAGAAGCTCGATTCGAAGATGGCCGCGACCCAGAGCTTCTTCCTCGACGGCAAGCTCGTCGCGACGCTCGGCTACCGGCAGGACAAGGTGAAAAACATCCAGCTCACCTATCTCAACGATCCGATCCAAGGCGACGTGATCGATGTCGATCCCGCGCACGGAAAACCGAATTTCTTCGGCGGCCAGACGCGCACCGCCGGCCTCGTCTATCACGCGACGGCGTGGCTCTCGCTCATCGCCAACCGCTCTTCCAACGTCGGCATCCCGCCGCTCGCGCGCACCGTGTTTCCCGACGGCAACCTTTCGCCGCTCTCGAAAGGCGAAGGCAAGGACTTCGGGCTCGGCTTTGATCTGCTCGAGGGGCGGCTCAACGCGCGCGTCGTTTATTTCACGGGCCAGGAGATCGGCCGCGTCACGCAGCCGTTCACGCCCACGCTCACCGCGGCCAACACGCGCGTCATGGATGCGTTTGGCACGGTGCTCGCCGGCGCCGGCCGTCCCTACACCGCCGCCGAG
>JBEANZ010000822.1:0-2695 GCA_041165185.1 Verrucomicrobiota bacterium
CGCCTGAGCCCACCGCCAATCGTGGGCGGAAGCTCCCAAGGCCGCCCCGGCATGACAAGATCAAACCTCGGCCTTACCCTCGTGCTGACCGTCATTTACCTTTTCTTCAACGCGGTCGGACTGCCGAAAAGAAAAACCCGCCGCAGGCTGCGGCGGGCTCGGACTACGACCAACGGGGCGCGGGCGGGCGACCTACTTCTGCCACGTGCGCTTCTTGTGGCGATTCGCCTTCAAGCGCTTCCGGCGCTTGTGCTTGTTCATCTTCAGACGTCGTTTCTTTTTCAGATTACCCATGTTGGTGCGTTTTAGTGGAGAGCGCGGACCGTGCGGAGCGCCGCGCACGCTGTCCAGCTAGAATTTCAACGGCACCGCCGCGCGTCTCCGCAACCGCGTCAACACCAGCTCCGCCGCCACCGTCTCCTCGCCGATCCCCGCGAGCCGCGCCGCCGCGCGCCGATAGATGTGCAACTGCGCCGCGTGCCGCGCGACCGCCGCCGCGACCTCCGCCTCCGTTGCCACCCGATCGGTTTTGAAGTCAAACACGGTCGCCCGCACCGCGCGCCCGTCCGCCCCGCGTTCGATCACCACGCGATCAAATACGCCGGTAAACCACGCCTCCCCGATCACGATTTCAAACGCCCGCTCGCGCCACACCTCGCCGCCCGGCGGTCGCGCCCAGACCGCCGCCAACGCCGGATTCGCCACGCACGCGAGCACCTCCGCGCGCGCCGCCGCCTCGGTCGGACTCGCCGCCGCGCTCAAGCTTACCGCCGGGCTCATCCCGTTCCATTCGATCTCAGCGAAATACTCGTGGACCGCCGTGCCAAACTCCGCTGCCGCCGCGCCGCCCGCAGTCGTGCTAAATAACCGCGCCGCCTCCAACGTCTCGCCCTTGCCCTCCGACGGCCGCCGCGCGGATCGGCGCACGGCGCGCGCGTGCGCCTCGGCCGGGAGCGCCTCGATTCCCGCGGAAGCCTTTTTGCGCGCGGCCGGCGCCTCGATTTTCTCGAACCACCCCGGGTCCCCGGCCCGCCACGACTCGCCGAGCGTTTCCCCCAGCAGGCGCGGAAAATTTTTCGCCACCGATCCCTCCGCCGCCTCGACGATGAGATACATCCCGCGCTTCGCCCGCGTGAGCGCGACGTAGAGCAGACACAGGTTTTCGTAAGCGACATCGGACTCTTCCGCCGCGACGTGCGCCGCGAGCACCGAATCGGCGGCGACGAACGGCTTCGCGGGCAACTCCATCACCCACTCCACCTCCCGCGCGGAATTCCGGTTAACCGCGAGTCGCGTCTCGCTCGGCGGTCGCACCGTGAGCGATTTCCCCTCTAAGTCCGGCAGGATGACCACGTCGAACCCGAGCCCCTTCGCCTTGTGCACCGTCATCACGCGCACCGCCCCGGCGGCATCCGCATCGCGCACGGCGTAGCTCTCCGCAAACTCCAGGAACTCCGCCGCATCCCGGCTCCCCGTCGCGTCGAACTCCGCCGCCGCCTGCACGAGCATCCGCCCGCGCGTCGCCGAGAACTCGTCCGCGCCGAGCCCCGGCGCGAGCTGCCCGATCCAGCGGCCCAACATCCCCGCGAACCCGTCGGCGTGGATCTCGCCGAGCACGCGTGTCGTGAGCGCGCCCGCCGATCGCACCCCGGCCGCCGCGAGCGCGGCGCCGAGCGGCGTCATGGCCGTGTGTGCGTGCGCGAGCGTGTCGCCCGGAAACGCCGCCGCGCGCACGAGCGCGAGCAGCGCGGCGGTGAGCGGATTGTCCGTCGCGATGCGCCGATCGCTTTCGGCGATCGCCTCGACGCCGCCTTCGCGGCGCAGGAATTCCACGAGCGCCGCCGCCGTCGCATTCGTGCGCACGAGCACCGCCGCCGTGAGCCCGCGGCGCGCCGGCGCGATCTCGCGCAGCACGCGGAGCGTCTCGGCGAAGCGCCCCGGCTCATCCGCCGCGCGCCGCAGTTCCGCGCAGCCCGTGAGCGCCGGTTGCGCGCTCGCGTGCGCGCGCCACTCCCGGAGCCACGCCGCCGCCGCGCCCGCCGGCACGAGCGCGCGGATCGCCTCGGTGGCGCCGAACACCGTGTTCACCAGCTCGATCACCGCCGGACCCGAGCGCCACGAGTCGTCGAGCCGGCCCTCGGCGATCGTGCCGGGCGCGGCGCGGTTGTAGTGCGCGAAGATTTCCCGAAAGAGCCGCGGGTCCCCGCCGCGCCAGCCGAAGATCGCCTGTTTCACGTCGCCGACGTAGAAGAAACTCCGCCGCCCTTCCGCGTCCTGCACCGCCTCGTCGATCAGGTTTTTCAACACGCTCCACTGCGCGAAGCTCGTGTCCTGAAATTCGTCCAGCAGCCAGTGGTCGAAGCGCGCGTCGAGCCGCCAGTCGATCAGCAGGCGCGCTTCGCCGGCCGCCTCGGCGCTCAACGTCGGCGCGCCCGCGCCGGGCGCGAGCAGCCGAAGCACATCGGCAAACGTCAGCCGGCCCGCGCGGCGCACGTCGTCGTGGTAGTTGCGCTCGTAGCCCCGCAACACCGCGAAGAGCCCGCGCGTCATTTCCAACCGGCGCGCCAGCTCGCCGCCGATCACGTGGCGCCCGAGCGCCGCGAGCGCCGCTCCCGCCGGCGCGTCGAGTTCCTGGGTCTTCGTCTCGAACTTCAGCGTCGCCGCGCCGCGCGCGAGGGCCGGCCCGGCGGCGAGC
>JBEANZ010000823.1:0-6196 GCA_041165185.1 Verrucomicrobiota bacterium
GCGCCTGATCGACGCCGAGGCGCGCGCGTTGCGCAAGCGGGCCGAGGCGCAGGACGAAATCAAGAAGCAGGCCCACGCCCTCATCGGCCAGGCGCGTTTCGCCGTGCAGGGGACCGCGACCTACCCCGACGCCACCTTCACCCTCCGCCTCTCGCACGGCGTCGTGAAAGGCTACGTCGAAGATGGCCAACCCGTCCCTGCGGTCACCGACTTCGCTGGCCTCTACGCGCGCAACGCCGCGCAGCATAACAAGCCGCCGTTCCACCTGCCGCAGCGCTGGCTCGACAGGAAATCCGCGCTCAACCTCGCGACGCCCTTCAACTACGTGGACACCACCGACACCGTCGGCGGCAACTCCGGCAGCCCGAGCGTGAACCGCGCGGGCGAGTTCGTGGGTATCCTCTTCGACGGCAACCTCCAGTCCCTCGGCGGCGACTACGCCTACGACGACCGCATCTCGCGCTCGATCAGCGTGCATAGCGCGGGGATCATCGAGTCGTTGCGCAAAATCTACGAGGTCAACGCCCTCGCGGACGAACTCGTCCGCGGCCGGCGTTGAACGCGAAATCCCCGCCGGCGCGCAGCCGCGCGCGGGCGTGCGCCTACACGACTGGGCGCGCCACGTCGGCCTTTCGTCGGGCCACGCGCGCGCATAGTTGCTCGAACCGCCGGCGGTGCAGCTCGCCATCCAGCGCGACGTAGTGTTGCGGCAAAAAATAGCGCGCACCGACCCGCTGCGCCTTGGCGAGGCTCGACGGGATGAGGGCGGGCGCGCTGTTCAGAATGCGCGCGGGCAACCGCGCCCGGCCGAAATAGCTGTCGAACAAATCTCCGCTGAACAACACGCCGCGCCGCGCGCTGAAAAATCCACAGTGCCCCAACGTGTGTCCCGGTAGGTGCTCGACGCGTAGTCCTCCCCAGAATGGCAGCTCATCGCCGTCGGCGAGCGGCACGTCGATTTTCGCCGGCGCACCGACGCGCAGGAGCGCCCGGCCCGCGCGTTCGAGCCGGCCGCACCACCGACTGATTCCCGTGTAGGGAAACACGCCATCGATGTGCGCCTGCTCCGCCGGGTGCGCGTAGATCGGCGCGCCGGTCCACGCCTTTGCCCAGGCGAGATTGCCGACGTGATCGAGGTGGCCGTGCGTGAGGAGAATCGCGCGAACGTCGCGCGGCCCGAGCCCGAGGAGGCGCAGGTGCCGGCGAATCTGCCACTGCTCGCCGACGAGGCCCGTGTCGAGCAACACGACGCCGCGCCGCCCCGGCTCGATGAGCAAGTGGCAGTTGCCCATCGCGCCGCGGATCACGCGCACGTCGTCACGCCAGTCGCTTGGTTCGTCCACGCCGTCACGCCATCTCGGGGCGACGATGGCGTCAATGACGGCTCGGCGCGCACGCAAATCGAGTCGGAAAACCTCCCTCCTTCCCGATCGGCAGCACCAAAAAAACGCACGACCCGCCGCGCCGTTGACACCGCCGCCCCGCGTCGGAAAAAGTAAGCCATGGTGCTCACCCTCTCCTCGAAGGGCCAAATCGTCCTCCCCGCGCCCGTCCGCCGCAAACTCCGCCTCCGCTCCCGTTCCAAGCTCGAGCTCGAATTGCGTGACGGCGGCGTGTTCCTCCGCCCCACGGGCAAACTCCCCGCGTTCGAGCCCATCGACTATCCGCCGCCGGGCTCGCTGAAACTCGGCCCGCGCGACTACGCCCTCGACAAGCTGGCCGGCCCCGACATCGGCCTGCAGGACCTATGACCCGCGGCGTCATGCAATGGGACGTCGTGCGCGTCCGCATCAATCCCGCCGATCGTGACGAGCATCCAGCGGTGGTCATCTCGAGCGACGAGTTCTGCCTCGATCCGCACAAGCGAATGGTAAACGTCCTCTACGGCACGACGCGGCGCCCCGGACTCGACCCCCGCGCCCACGAAGTCGTGCTCAACGGCGCCGACGGCCTCGAACACCCCACCCTCTTCAGTTGCGGCCACCTCTACACCATCGACCGCCGCAAAATCAGCGCCACCCTCGGCCGCGTCGCGCCGGAGCGCCGCCGCCAAATCGGCCGCAAGATCGTTGGCACCTTTCGGCTCCCGCTTTGAGCGTTCGCACCCCCATTCCCCTCCCATGCGCCGTCTAGTTTTCTCACTCCTCCTCACAACGAGCGTCGTTGTCGCCCAGGAATTCGATCTCGTCATCCGCCACGCCCGCCTCGTCGACGGCACCGGCGGCCCCGCCACCACCGGGGACCTCGCGATCCGCGGAGACGTGATCGCCGCGATCGGGAAGTTCCCCGGCACCGGGCGCACCGAGATCGATGCGGCGGGTCGCGTGGTCGCGCCCGGCTTCATCGATGTCCACACGCATTCCGAGGACATTACCGAGCTGCCGGTCGCGGAGAATTTCCTCCGCATGGGCGTCACCACGATCGTCACCGGCAACTGCGGCGGATCGAAACTCAACGTCGCCGAGTTCTTTGATTCCATCGTGAAAACGAAGGTCGCCCTCAACGTCGCCACGCTCATCGGTCACAACACCGTGCGCGGCCAGGTGATGGGCGGCAGTTTCTCCCGCCCGCCGACCGCCGATGAACTCGCGAAGATGCGCGCGCACGTCGAGCAGGCGATGAAGGACGGCGCCGTCGGCCTCGCCACCGGGCTCATCTACCTGCCGGGCACGTTTGCAAAGACCGACGAGATCGTCGCGCTCGCCAAGGTCGCGGCGGCGCACGGTGGAATCTACGCGAGCCACATGCGGCACGAGGACACGCGCATCCGCGACGCCCTCGACGAAATCGCGACCATCGCCCGCGAGGCGCGCATCCCGATCGAGGTCTCGCACATCAAGCTCTCCGGTCCCGCCGCGTGGGGCCGCGCCGAAGAGATTCTCGCGTTTCTCGACGGGTTGCGCGCCGAGGGCCTCGCGGTCACGCACGACCAATACGCCTACACCGCGTCGAGCACCGGCATCTCGCAGCTCATCGACGCGTCGTTTCGCGAGGGCGGCGCGAAGCGTTTCAAGGAGCGCCTCGCCGACCCCGCGATCAAGGCGAAGATGGTCGCCGAAATGAAGGAGTCGATCGCGCGCGGCAAACGCGGCGACTACACCTACGCCGTCGTCGCCAATTTCCGCGCAGACAAACGCTACAACGGAAAGACCATCCCGCAGGCCGCGAAGATTCTCCGCGGCGCCGATTCCCTCGACGATCAGATCGAGACCATCCTCGACATTGAGGCGCGCGGCGGCGCGCAGGGCGTCTTCCACGGGATGAGCGAGCCGGATCTGAAGAAATTTCTCGCCCACCCCCACACCATGATCGCGTCGGACGCCGGGCCGCGGAAATTCAACGACGCCGTCCCCCACCCCCGCGGCTACGGCAACAACGCCCGGGTGCTCGGCCGCTACGTGCGCGAACTGAAAGTCCTCTCACTCGAGGAGGCCGTGCGCAAAATGTCCTCGCTCCCGGCGCGGACGTTTCACCTGAAAAACCGCGGCGAGCTGCGCCCCGGGTTCGCCGCCGACGTCGTGATCTTTGATCCCGCCACCGTCGCGGATCCGTCGACTTACGCGGACCCGCATCACTATGCGACCGGCTTCACGGAGATCGTGGTCAACGGCGTCCCGGTCATCCGCGGCGGCGAGCTGACGGGCGCGCGCCCCGGCGCCCCGGTCAAGCGGTAGCCGGCTACACGATCGAGTGGATTGCCACGGCGGCGAGCAAGGCCACGCCGAGCATCGTCGCGATGGGTGCGCACCGGCGGCGGAAGCGGATTTTTGCCCGCGCGACCTCTTCGGTCATTTCCCCGTCCTTGACCCGCTCCTCCATCGACATGCGGTGCCGGTGCAGATGCCACTGCATCGTCATGCCGATCGTCGAGAGGATGAGCGCGCCGCAGACGCCGATGATGTCGAGCCACTGGCCTGCCAACACCGCCAACGGCCCAGGGCCGACGGAGGCCGCGGGAAGGAGAGTGGCGAAGACGGTGCTCAAGTGGGGCGGGGGCGTGCGAACAGCTAGGTCACCTCGCGCGCAGAATCCAAGCCATCGTTTTGTCAGCAAGCCGGTCGAAGGCCGCCACGCAAAGCGCCAGATGGTCCTCCTTCGTGTCCTCGATCTTGTTGTGGCTGATGCCGTGCAGGCTTTGGACAAACAGCATCACGGTCGGCACGCCCGCGCCGCACACCTCCGCTGCGTCGTGGAGCGGGCCCGACGGGAGCCGGTGCGAGACACCGC
Organism: Verrucomicrobiota bacterium; assembly: GCA_041165185.1. Taxonomy (GTDB): domain Bacteria; phylum Verrucomicrobiota; class Verrucomicrobiia; order Opitutales; family Opitutaceae; genus JBEANZ01. The sequence continues at coordinate 4,228 of JBEANZ010000823.1, forward strand.
TCGTCTCGCGAATCGCGTCGTCGCAGAGCGCGATCAGCTCCGGGTGAAACGGACGCGGCGCGATGCGCCAGAGGCGCTCCCACGTAACGGCGGTGTTACCATTTTCCGCGAAGCGCTCGCTGGCCGCGCGGGCCTCGGCGAGCATTCGCGCGAGCGCGGCGGCGTCGAGGTGGCGTTGGTCGAGCGTGATCCGGCACTCCTCGACCACGCTCGTCACGATGCCCGGCTTCGTCGTGCAGGAACCGATCGTGCAGACGCCGCCGCCGCTGCGTTCGGCGATGCGGTAGATTTCCCCGGCCATCTGCGCGGCGGCGAGAAACGCGTCGCGGCGGCGGTTCATCGGCGTGCTGCCCGAGTGCGCCGCCTGGCCGTGAAACGTGATCGCGTGGCGCTCGACGCCGAACGTCCCGAGCACCGCGCCGAGCGGCAGCCCCAGATCGAGGAGCACGGGGCCCTGCTCGATGTGCAACTCTAGGTAGGCGGCGGCGTTGTTCAGTTCCGCGCCGCTGTCCTTCACGCGTTGAAACTCCACGCCGACGTGCGCGAGCGCGGCAGGGAGCCGCACGCCCTGTTTGTCGACGAGCGCGCGCGCCTCGTCCATGTCGAGCGAACCGGCGCACGCCGACGAACCGAAGAGGCTTTTCCCGAAACGCGCGCCCTCCTCGTCGGCCCAATCGACGAGCCGCACCGTCACCGGCGGGCGGCCGCGATACTCCGCGTGTAGGCGACGTAAGATTTCCACGCCAGCGAGGATGTTGAGGCAACCGTCGAGCCAGCCGCCGTTCGGCACGGAATCCATGTGGCCGCCAAGGAGCAGCGCTTTTTCCGAGTCGCCGCGCAGCGTGGCCCAAAGGTTGCCGGCGGCGTCGGTGTGGATCTCCAGTCCGCCGATGGCCTCGAGTTTGCGGCGGAGCCACGCGCGCGCCGCGACCCAAACGGGTGTGAACGCCACGCGCTGCGCGCCGTGCTCGTCGCCGGTGAGAGCGCGGAGTTCCTTGAGTTCGGCAATCGTGCGTTGCGGATCGAGGAGGGGCATCGCAGGCGGTTTGGGACTTGGAAACTACAGGGCGCCCCGGCAGACATTCAACCGACAATCGCGCGCCCTCCGAAGATTTCCCGGCGCGCCGCGCGCCGCGACCGGCCTCCCCTACCCCGAAAACACCATGCCCACACTCGCCACCACCGTCGACGGCCTGAAGTTGCCCAACCCGTTTGTCATCGGCTCCGGCCCGCCCGGCACGAATCTCAGCGTAATCAATCGCGCGTTTCGCGAGGGCTGGGGCGCCGTCATCGCGAAGACGGTGAGCCTCGATGCGTCCAAGGTCGTCAACGTCACGCCGCGCTACGCCAAGCTCCACGCGCTCAGCGGCGAGGTCATCGGGTGGGAAAACATCGAGTTGATCAGCGACCGGCCGTTTCGGTTGTGGGAAGACGAGTTCAAGAAGTGCAAGGACGCGCAGCCGCCCGGCGCGCTCATCGCCTCCATCATGGAGGAATACAACAAGGACGCGTGGATCGAACTCGTGCAGCGCTGCGAGGCGGCGGGCGTCGATGCGTTTGAGCTGAACTTTTCCTGCCCGCACGGCCTGCCCGAGCGCAAGATGGGCGCCGCGATGGGCCAGGACCCCGACATCCTCGAGGAAGTCTGCGGCTGGGTCGCCTCCGCCACGAAGCTCCCGGTCTGGGCGAAAATGACGCCCAACATCACGCACATCGAGGAGCCCGGCCGCGCGGCCCTGCGCGGCGGCGCCACCGGCCTCAGCGCCATCAACACCATTCGCAGCGTCACGAGCGTGAACCTCGACACGCTACGCCCCGATCCGTGCGTCGAGGGCTACACCACGCCCGGCGGCTACTCGTCGAAAGCCGTGAAGCCGATCGCGCTTCGCATGGTGATGGAGCTGGCGACGATGATCCAAAAGGAATTCCCCGACCGCTCGCTCTCCGGCCTCGGCGGCATCGAGAGCGG
>JBEANZ010000824.1:0-13764 GCA_041165185.1 Verrucomicrobiota bacterium
GGTCGCGGACGGCGCGGGGCAGTTGGAGATGTTTGCCGAGTCCGACGAAAAACGCCGCCGCCTCGCCGGCGTGCTCGACAAGCTCAACGCCACCGCGAAATCCCCGGTCTCCCGCGGCCACCAGCTCGCGGCGCCGGGCGACGCTTGATCGGGCGACGGCCGCGATCACGGTCGCGCCACACCGTAGGCTTGCGCCGCCGCGCGCGACCGCTACGCACAGCGGGACCATGCCGATCTACGAGTATTACTGTCAGGACAACCACACCATCTACCAGTTCTACGCGAAGACCCTCGCCCAAGGGCAGCGAACGCCGCGTTGCCCGGACAACCCGAAGTTCAAACTCAAGAAACTCGTCTCTGCGTTTGCCGTAACGAGTGGCGGCAAAAAGGACGAGGCCGCCGAGCACAAACCCGCCCCCGCGCCCGGCGACGCCGCCGAAGACGCCCGCATGGAGGCCGCGATGGGCGCGATGGAAAAAGAATTCTCCGCGGTCGACGAAAACGACCCCAAGGCGATGGCCCGCATGATGCGCCGCATGGGCGAACTCACCGGCGAGAAATTCGACGAGCCGATGGAGGAAGCCGTCCGCAAGCTCGAGGAAGGCGCCGATCCCGACTCGCTCGAGGACAGCCTCGGCGGCGACGAAAAGCCCGGCGAACCCGATCCCTACGGCGACGACATGGGCATGGGCGGCCCGCCCGGGCCAGCACCCGACCCGAAGGAGCCGCGCCACCGTTTTCGCGTGCGCCGCCTCGCCCCGCGCCGCGACCCGCAGCTCTACGACTACGACTGAGCGACGGCGCGCGCGCCGAAATTGCTTGGAGCGCCGCGGGGGATTCGCGCGAATGGACGCGACATGTCCTCGCCCGAACTCCTCGCCCGCATCGCCGCCGCGCAATCCGCCGTCCGCGCCCAGACCGCGTTGCTGCACGCGGAATTTGGCCGCGCCGAGAGCCGCTGGAAAGGCGACGGCACGCGCGTGACCGCGGTCGATGTCGCCATCTCGGAAAATATTTTCCGCGAACTCGCCGCGCAGTTTCCCGCCGATCAGTTTCTCAGCGAGGAACTCGCCGACACCACCGCGCCGATCCCGGTAACGGCGCGTTTTGCCTGGGTGCTCGACCCGATTGATGGGACCAACAATTTCGCGCTCGGCCTGCCGAACTGCGCGATCTCGCTGGCGTTGTGCGAGGCGGGCGAGCCGGTCTACGGCGTCGTCTACGATCTCGGCCGGCGCGTGCTGCTGTGCGGCGGGCCGGGCTTCGGGGCGCGCGACGGCGAGCGCGCGATGCGCGTGGGGGCGGCGGCGTTTTCGCGTGAGACGCTGGTGGGGTTTCACAGTCCGTCGGACAAGACGCTGCTGCCGATGGCAAGCGGGGTGTTGTCGGAATTCAAAATCCGCGGCCTCGGTTCGGCGACGCTGCACCTCGCCTACGTGGCGGCGGGGATTTTGGACGGGTGCGTAGACTTCAACGTGAAAATCTGGGACCTCGCCGCCGCGATCCCGCTGGTGCGCGCGGCGGGCGGCGAGGTGCGATTCCTCAACGGCGAACAGCTCCCGATCCGGTTTTTCGATTTGAAAATGAAGGGCATCGTCTACGTCGCGGGAAGCACGGCGATGTGCGACCGGCTCGAGGCGCTGATGGGCGTCCGGAGATGAAGATTTGACCGCGGCAATCGGCCGAGACAATGGTCCGCCATGAACTCGACGAAAAACCTCAAGCTCGAGACCGATTGCTACGAGTTGCTCCAACGCGAGCGGCAGCCCCACGAGTCCGTCTCGCAGACTGTGCGACGCCTCGTGCTCGACCGGCCAGTGCTGACCGCGGGTGAATTGCTGGAGGCGATGAAGCCATTTGAGGGTATTGGTGCCGGCCGGAAGCGTCGTCGCCGTGCTACTGCTTGATACCCGTTTCCTGGTGGAGTTTGAGGCGGAGATTGCGGAGCGCCGCACCGGGCCGGCCTCGCGACTCCTCGCGGAACGATGGTTTGAACCGGCGGCGATTAGCATCGTGTCAGTCGGCGAGTTTGCCGAGGGGTTCGAGGACTTGACCGAGGTGAAACCGTTTCTGTCGCGCTTTGGCGTCGTCTGGCTTTCGCGGGACATCGTTTACAAAACCGCGGGGATGCAGCGTCGGCTGCCCCAAAGGCTGGGAGAAACCGACGCGTGGATCGCGGGGACCGCGCTGACCTACGGCGCGACACTGGTGGGGCGGGAGCGGGCGTTCGCGCGCGTGCCGCGGCTCAGCTACGTGGCAATTTGAGACCGGCGCTCCGGCGCAATCGTCGCATGCGCCGGCGGCGGGAAACGCGAGGCGGGTGTGTTCTCCGGGCTGTTGGCGCGCTACACGCGAAACACGGCCCCGAGTTTTTTTCCGAGCAGCGCGCTCACGCCCAGAATCGTCACGCCGAGGAAGACCACTGCCCAAACGCCCAGCGCGCTCGCGAGGAACTTGCCGTCGCCGAGCAGTTGGAAAAGTTCCAAGATCGCTTTCGTGATCGGGTAGAACACCTGCTTTTGCGCGAGGATGAGCGAGTCGCTGACCTCGAGCATCGCGAACGCAAACGCGAGCAGCCCGCCCGCGATGAGGTTGGCGGTGATGAGCGGGAGCGTGATGCGGCGGACGGCACGCAGCGGCGGCGCGCCGAGGTTTTGCGCGGCTTCCTCGAGCGTTGCGCTCGTCTGCTCGAAGCCGGCCGCCGCGCTGCGCACGACGTAGGGCAGCCGCCGCACCGAGTAGGCGATGACGAGGAGCACGGTCGGGTTTTTCACCGGGTTGAGGAAGGCGAAGAATTTCCCCTCCTGCGCCATCGCGAGGTAGCCGAACGCCAACACGAGCCCCGGGACCGCGAGCGGCAGCATCGCCAGAAAATCGAGCGCGGCGCGGCCGGCGAGTTTCGTGCGCACGACGACGTAGGCGATGGCGACGCCGAGGAGGAGATCGATGAGCGTGGCGACGGCGGCGAACTTGAGGCTGTTCGCGATGGCGGGGACGGTGAGGTCGTGGCCGAGCGCGAGGCGAAAATTTTCCAGCGTGTAGGCGTCGGGCAGCGCGCTCGCATACCAGTCGCGCGCAAACGCCACGAGCACGACGCCGAGGTGCGGCAGCACGGCGACGAGTGTCACGCCAGCGAATAGCGCGGTGCAAAGCCATGCGCGTCCGCGCGGGAGCGTGCGCGGGCCGGTGCCGACGTTGGCTTTGGCCGCCATCGCCGCACCGGTGCGGCCGAAGAGGCCCTTGCCCAGCGCGTAGAGCGCGACCGACGCCGCGAGCAACACGGCCACGAGGGCATAGGGAAACGGGTTGCCGCCCAGATCGCGCAGGCCGTGGTAGATTTGCACGCTGGTCACGCGGTCGTAGTCAAAGATGAGCGGCGTGCCGAGTTCGGTGAACGCCCACACAAACACGATCGTGCCGCCGGCGAAGAGGCCGGGGCGGATAAGCGGTAGCGTGATGCGCACGAAGCGCCGTAGGCCGGTGCAGCCGAGATTGGCCGCGGCCTCCTCCATCGCGGGATCGACGTTGGCGAGGGCGGCGAGGGCGTTGAGGTAGACGATCGGGTAGAGCGCGAGCGCCTCGACGACCGCGACGCCCCAGAAACGGTTCACCGCAAACCAATCGATGGTCGCGGCGGGGGCGAGCAGGCCGAGGTGGTGGAGGAGGGCGTTGACGGCGCCGTATTGCCCAAAGATCTGCTTGATGCCGATCGCGCCGACGAACGGCGGGAGAATCATCGGCACGAGGACGAGCGCGCCGAGAAGCGCCTTGCCCGGAAAAATGAACCGGTCGCCCACCACCGCGAGCGGCAGCGCGATGAGGGCGGCGAGGGTGGTCGCGGCGCACGCCAGCAGGAACGAGTTGCCGAGCGCCCCGAGGTAGAACGGGTCGCGCAGCAGCGCGCCGAGGTAGGCGAGGGTGAAGCGGCCGTCCGCGTCGACGAAGCCGCCTTTCAAGATCTGGAGCACGGGCCAGACGAAAAACGCCGCGAAAAACACCGTGGTCACGGCGAAGACGGTGCGCGCGAAATTCTGCGACATCGGGCGCCAGTGTGCGTGGCGTGCGACGCGCGCGGCAAGGCGGATGTCGGTCAGCGGGCCGCCGGTCGCGTGCGCTACAATTTGCTAGCGCGCGCCGGCCCGATGCGAACACTCGCGCCATGTCGCTGAAACGCCTCTTCCCGCTCGCGCTCGTCTTCGCCTTCGCGCCGCTCGCCGCGCAGGTCACCGAGACGCCGCAGACCATCGAGCCGGGCAAATTTTTCCTGCGCATGGATGCGGTCACCGTCGGCGTGAACCGCGACCGGACCGAGCCGGCGAAGTTCACCGCGCTCGGCCTGGCCTCGTCGATTCTCTCGATCGGCATGACGGAAAACACCGACGTGCAGGTGGGCGCGCAGTTCTTCGTGCGCCAGACGTTTCAGGTGCGCGGCTCGCGCACCACGCGCTCCGGATGGGGCGACACGGCGGTGCGCGCCAAGTGGCGCTTCTGGCGCGACGACGCGGGCGGAGCCTCCGCCGCCGTGATTCCCTTTGTGAAAATCCCGTCGCGCGCGACTGGCATCGGCAACAACCATGTCGAAGGCGGCGTGATCGTGCCGTGGTTGAAGACCCTCGGCGCGGGCGGCGCGGTTGGCGCGATGGCCGAGTGGGACCTCGTGCGGAACGACAACAACAACGGCTACGACTCGCGCTGGTTCGCCAGCGCCTACGCGCGCCAGCACATCGTCGGCGGCTTCGGCGCGTATGCGGAGGCCACGCTGGGGATCTCGTCGGCGAGTTCGTCGAGTTTCGCCGGCTCAGCCGGCGCGGGCGTGACGTTTGATTTCTCGAAACGCGTCCAGCTCGACTACGGCGTGAGCCGCGGGCTCGGCGGGCGCGCCACCGACTGGCTCAGCGTCCTACGCCTGCGGTGGTCGTTCTGACGCGGGCGCGCCCGCTCACTTCTTGCCGAGGGCCTTCGCGACCGCCGCCTCAAGCGCCGGCCCGCGCAGGTCCTTTGCGATGATTCGGCCCTCGCCGTCGAGGAGAAAGGTGGCCGGGATGCTCTGAATGCCGAACCGGCGCGAGAGTTTGTTCTCCCAATACAGGCCGTCGAAATATTGGGGCCAGGGCATCGCGTGCGACTTCGTGAAGTCGACGAGCTTCTTCCGGTCCGCCGCGCGGTCGAGGGAGATGCCGACGATTTCGAAGCCGCGGTCGTGGTATTTCTTGTAGGCGGCGACCACGTTCGGCAGCTCGGCGATGCACGGCCCGCACCACGTGGCCCAGAAATCCACGAGCACGACCTTGCCCTTGTAGTTTGCGAGTGAGAGCGGCTGGCCGTCGAGGTCCTGCTCGGCGAAATCGGGAAACACCTTGCCGACGGCAAGCGCGCCCTGCGCCGCCTGAGCCTTGGCCATCGCATCGACCCGCGCGGCCGCCGCCGTGCCCGGGAATTCGGCCTTGATCTGCTTCAGCAGCGCGCCGCCCGTCTCCTCGTCGGCAAAGACCTGCGTGTAGAGCGTCGCCTTCATGTAGAGGATTTGCGCGACATCGTCCGTGACTTCGCCCTTGTGCGCGGCGAGCAACGCGTCAAAGCGGGCGATCTCGGCGGTGAACGCGTCCGCCGTGCGCTGGCCGTTCTTGAGCTTGGCCTGAATGTGGTCGACGAGGGTCTTGAGTTCCGTCTTGGCATCGCCGGCCGCGCTGGCGGCAGGCGCGAGGCCGAGCAACACGAGGGCAACAAGACGGGCGAGCGGGTGATTTCTCATGGGAAATAATTCGGGGCTGAAACGACGCGGACGGCAACCTCGCCGCGCTATTTCCCCGGTGCAACGAGGATTTGGCCCGCCGCCGCGACGCTCAGCGTGACGGGGCGGCCCGCGGTTTTTTTCACCGTCACGAGCCCGGCGGCGAGGTTACGTCCCGTGACGCGCAACGCGGTGCCCGGGAGCAGCCCATGGGCCTCCGCGAAATGGAGGAACTCCGCCGACTGTTCCGTGACGCGCACGATGCGCAGCGGCCTCTCGACGGGACCGGTGGCGAGCGTCGCATAAACCTGCGAGTCGAGCTTGCCCTGCCGCGTCGGAATGGGATCGCCGTGCGGATCGGTGGCGGGGTGGCCGAGCAGGGCGTCGAGCCGGTCGAGCACGGCGTCGGAGATCGCGTGCTCGAGCTGCTCGGCCTCGGCGTGCACCTCCGTCCAGTCCATCTTCAGCACCTCGACGAGAAACGTCTCGATCAGCCGGTGGCGGCGCAGCACGCCGAGGGCGACGCGGCGGCCCTCCGCCGTGAGCGCCACGCCGTAGCGCGGCCGGTGGAGGGCGAGGCCCTCGGCCGCGAGCGCCTTCACCATCGTCGTCGCCGTGCCGGGCACGACGGCGAGCGCCGTCGCCAGCGCGCCCATCGAGACCAGCTCCCCGTCCGCCGCCGAGAGGAGGAGGATTTGCTTGAGGTAGTTCTCGACGGTGCTGCTCGCCATCGCGGAGGGCTAGGGGCCGGTGGATTTGATGCAACCAAAGATTTATTTTGACTAATCAAAATAACGAGCCATCACCCCTCGCATGTCGCCGCCGCCTTCCGCCGATTCGCCGCCGCCCGCCGCCCCCGGGGCATGGCGGCGCGAGGCCGCCACGCCGAGCCTCCCGGAGTCGCACCGCTCGGTGGCGGTGCCGGCGGACGCGACGTTCTGGCGGAAGTGCCTGGCGTTTGCCGGGCCGGGATTCTTGGTCGCCGTCGGCTACATGGACCCGGGCAACTGGGCGACGGACCTGGTCGGCGGCGCGAAGTTCGGCTACTCGCTGCTGTTCGTCATCATGCTGTCAAACCTGATGGCGATCCTGCTCCAGCACCTCTGCGTCAAGCTGGGCATCGCGACGGGGCGGGACTTGGCGCAGGCGTGCCGCGACCATTACTCGCGGCCGACGGTCTGGTTCCTGTGGATCCTGTGCGAGCTGGCGATCGCGGCGTGCGACCTCGCGGAGGTCGTCGGCTCGGCGATCGCGTTGCAACTGCTGTTCGGCATCCCGCTCGTGTGGGGCTGCGTGATCACGGTGGCCGACGTGATGATCGTGCTGCTGTTGCAGCAGCGGGGGTTTCGCTACCTCGAGGCCGTCGTGATTACGCTGATTGCGACCATCGGGACATGTTTCGCGGTGGAGCTGTGGCTGGCCAAACCGGCGCTCGGCGCCGTGGCGGCGGGCTTCGTGCCGACGCGCGAGCTGCTCCGCAACCCCGAGATGCTCTACGTCGCGATCGGCATTCTCGGGGCGACCGTGATGCCGCACAACCTCTACCTGCATTCGTCCATCGTGCAGACGCGCAAATACGCCCAGACCCCCGGCGGCAAACGCGAGGCGATCAAGTTCGCCACGCTCGACTCGACGTTTGCGCTGATGTTCGCGCTCTTCATCAACGGCGCGATCCTGGTGCTGGCGGCGGCGGCGTTTCACGGCACGGGCCACGCAAACGTCGGCGAGATCCAGCAGGCGTATCACCTGCTCGACGGCGTGCTGGGCGTGGGCTTCGCGGGCGTGCTGTTTGCGGTGGCCCTGCTCGCCTCGGGGCAGAACTCCACGCTCACCGGGACGCTCGCAGGGCAGATCGTGATGGAGGGATTTCTCAACATCCGGCTCCGCCCGTGGCTGCGGCGGCTCATCACCCGCGCCATCGCGATCGTGCCCGCCGTCGTGATCATCGGTCTGTTTGGCGAGGACAAATCCACCGAGTTGCTGGTCGCGAGCCAGGTGTGCCTGAGCATGCAGCTCGGGTTCGCCTGCTGGCCGCTGATGCGCTTCACGAGCGAGACGGCGAAGATGGGCGAGTTCGTGAACCCGTGGTGGGTCAAGCTCCTCGGCTGGGGTTGCACCGTGCTCATCATCGGGCTCAACCTGTGGCTGCTCCTCGGCATCGCGGGCTTTACCGGCGGGAATTCCTGAGCGCACCCCATGTATAAAAAAATCCTCGTCGCCCTTGAGAACGGCCGTGCCGACGACACGCTCGTGCCCCACATCGCCGAGCTCGCCCTGCGGCTCGGTTCCGGGTTGCTGCTCGTGCATGTCGCGGATGGGTTTGCCGCGCGCAACTACGAGCAGTTGAAGCTCGCCGAGTCCGACGAAATCCGCGCCGATCGCGCCTACCTCGCGGCGGTGGCGACGCGGCTGCGCACCTCCGGTCTCGTCGTCGGCACGGAGCTCGCGATGGGCAACCCGCCGACGGAAATCCTTCGGACCGCCCTCGCATCCGGCTGCGATCTGATCGCGATGACGTCGCATGGGCACAAGTTCATCGCCGATCTTTTCCTCGGCAGCACGATCGACAAGGTGCGCCACAACACCGCCATCCCGCTCCTCGTCGTGCGCGCCGGCGGCGGCACGGCCACGCCGTTTCCCCGGCCGTAAGCCTGGCAATCCCCAGTCGTCGCCGGCCCTTGCCCTTATGTCCTCCATCGTGGCTTTTCCGTATTGGTTCGAACTCGCGGTAGTCTTCGGCTTGTCGGGCGTCGGCAACATCGTGCTCCACGCCTTCGCCCAGCACGAGTGCGCGCGACGCCGGCTCGGAAAAATGGTGGTCGGCGCCGCGCTGGCCGTCGCCGTGTCGGCGATGGCGGGTCACGGGTGGTTCTTGGTCATGGTCGGCGCGATCCTGGTCGCCGTGCTTGTGATTCACGGCTGGTGGCTGCCCCGGCGCGGCATCCATGGGATTACGGCCGAGCCGCGGGACCGTTACCTCGCGTTGCGCGCGGGACGGCGCGCGCGCGGATTCTGAGTGAGGATGGCAGAGCCGGTCGCGTTGCCTCCCGCTCAGCGGGACTACGTGGGCCCGAGAAATGGGAGGACGAAAATCCTCGCGGCCACGCGGGCATGCGACCGCGCGGAAAAGTCCCTCGAGTTTTTGTTTTTCACTTGCCGCCCTTGGCGCGCCCCTTGCTCAACTGGAGGCGTGAGCCTACGCACACCCAACCACCACACCGCTTCCGCGACCCTGGCTTTGTTCGCCTTGGCCGCTGTCAGTCCACTCGCCGCGCAAACCGCGCCCGCGACCAAACCCGCCGAGGAGATCACCACGATGCAGAAATTCGAGGTGAAGGACGTGCCCATCGAGCGCCAAATCCTCCCGACGTCGCGCCCGTTCAACTCCGTCTTTGGCACCGACGACAACATCATCGAGGTCCCGCGCAACGTCACCATCATCTCCCGCCAGCAGCTCAGCGACATCAGCATCGCGAGCGTGCTCGACTTCTCGAAGCTCACCTCAAGTTCCTACACGACGACGAACTTCGGCGCGCCCTCCAACCCCAGCATCCGCGGCCAGACGGCCGACCTTTTCATCAACGGCGTGCGCGGCCGCATCACTTCCAACGGCAACGGCCTCCCGCTCGACTTCAACTCCGTCGAGTCGGTCAACATCGTGAAGGGTCCGGCCACCGCCGTGCAGGGCACGTCGATGTATGTCGGCGGCTTCGTCGACCTCATCTCCAAGCGCCCCTACTTCGACGTGTCCAAGGGCTCCGTCAGCATCACCCTCGGCTCCTACTCGCAGAAGGAATGGACCGTCGATGTCGGCGGCCCGCTCTCGAAAGAGCTCGCCTACCGCTTCAGCTACTCCGGCCAGGACAGCAAGGGCTACTGGGTGGACTACTATAACAAGAACCACTCCATCTACGGCGCGCTCACGTTTCGCCCGGCGAAGGACTACGAGATCTTCGTCAGCGCGACGGCCGCGTTTTACCGTTACACCGAAAACTGGGGCCTCAACCGCGTCACGCAGGACCTCATCAACAACGGCAACTACCTCACCGGCGTGAACAGCAATCCCGCGCCCGACTTCGCCAAATATCCCTTCGGCTACGTCGATTCGAAAGGCGCCGCGATCTCGTTCGGCAACATCAACACCGTCGGCGGCGTCGCCGCGCCCATCTCGGATCCGCAGAACTCGAAGTGGGTCACCTCCGGCTTCCCCTCGGGCAACCGCGTCGTCTTCGGCCCGACCGTGAAAATCAGCCGCCACTCCCGCCTGCTCAAGCCCGGCGATCACTCGACCGGCCGCGAACTCAACGCGCAGGCCATCCAGACCAAGACCATCAGCCCGGACTTCCGGATCGTGAACAACACCTTCTGGAGCTACACCGCGCGCAACACCCTCAGCAGCTACTACTACTCCGAAATCATCGATCCGTCGTGGTTCGCCGAGAACCGCACCGAGCTGATTTTCTCCAAGAAGGAATACTCGCTCAACGCCGGTCTCGATCTCCGCTACCAGCGCACTAAGGCCTACGACGACTACTTCTTCGAACCCGCCAACGTCTGGGACATCACGAAGGACACCCGCTTCATCAACGTCTACAACTCGGTCAATTTCCCGAACCCGTTCACGAGCCTGCCCGTCCCCGGCTGGCCCGGCCGCTACGCCACCGACGGCATTCAGAACGGCGACACGAACGACTCGAAGGGCACGACCGTAGGCCCGTTTGCCCAGGGCACTTGGAAGGTCGCCGAGCAGTTTGATTTCGTCGCCGGCGGCCGCCTCGACCGCTTCAGCGCCGACGTCACCGAGCCGCTCCTGAAGGCGCGCCCCCACGGCTCGATCAGCGTGTGGATTCCCAACTACAACGTGAGCCTCGTTTACAAGCCGACGCCGACCTCCAGCGTCTACGTGACCTACAACAAGAGCAAAAACACCTCGGGCGCCGTCGGCAACGGCGGCGGCATCACCGGCTGGAACGCCGCCGGCACCGCGCTCTTCAAGGACAACTTCCTCCAACCGAGCGAACTCTACGAACTCGGCAGCAAATACGCCCTCGCGCAAAACAAGGTCTTCCTGAACTTCGCCGTCTTCGACCAGAAGCGCACGTTCAAGAGCACGAGCAGCACGATCATCCAGCAGTTCAAGACCAAGGGCTTCGAGGCCGAGATGAACTACCAGCCCGACAAGCACCTCTACGGCACGCTCTCGTATTCCTACGTCGACGCGAAATCCACGCCTGGCTTCCAGTCCGATGGCGGCGTTGGCCAGTTCTTCGCCTCCACCACGAAGGAGACGCGCGTCTCCGGCCTGCCGCAGCACCTCATCAACGCCCTCGTCTCCTACTCGCTCGACAACGGCTGGAGCGTCTCGTCGAACATCCTCTACACCGGCTCGATGACCAACAACACCGCCGGCACGCTCACCATCCCCTCGCAATACCAGCTCGACGCGAGTCTCACCTACCGCACGAAAAAATGGGAATACCGCCTGAGCCTCAGCAACCTCACCGACGAGAAAAACTGGGCTCCGCCGAACGCCGTTTACGGCAACGCCTCGATCCTCGCGCTCCCCGGCACGCAAGGCCGCCTCACGATCAAGCACTCGTTTTGATCGGCGCGCCCACGGCGCCTCGCGACAGCAATCAGGCCGCTCGCTGTCGGGCGGCCTTTTTTTGGGCTCGTTTTCCCGGGTCGACCGACTTCTCCCGCGCGGACCAATCGATTCTTGCGAACGGCTCCTCGCCGGGGATACCCGGGGGAGCGCCCCATTCCCGGGGAGCGCACGCGTCCCGCGTGCCGGTGTCGGCGTCCCGCCGACACCTCCGGAAGTCCGCGGCGAGACGCCGAGGACAGCCTGCGGGACGCAGGCGCTCCCCGGGAATGACTCACCCGAATCACTGATGCGTTGGAAAATTTCCCGCGCCCGTCGTTCTCTCTTTCTCTCTTCATGAAATCCGCCTCCGAACCCGTCGCCGCCGCCGCGCCCACCATCGTCCACGGCCTCGAAGACCGCGTGCCGCTCGGCACCGCGCTGCTCGTCGGAGCGCAACACGTCGCCGCCATGGTCGTCGGCACCATCACGCCGCCGCTGCTGCTCGCGGCGTCGCTGAAATTTTCGCCGGCCGACACCGCCTACTTCATCAGCGTCGCGCTGCTCGCCTCCGCACTCGGCGCGTTTCTCCAATGCCGTCGGCGCGGCCCGCTCGGCTCCGGGCTGCTCAGCGTCACGGGCACGAGTTTCTCGTTCATGGCGCCGCTCACGCAGGCGTGGCACGCGGGCGGGCTGCCGTTGATGTTCGGGCTCTCGTGCGTGACAGCGCCGGTGCAGATGCTGCTCGCGCCGTTTCTCTCGCGGTTGCGCACGGTGTTCACGCCGCTCGTCTCGGGCGTGGTCGTGCTGCTCATCGGCGCGTCGCTGATTCCGACGGCGTTCTTCGGTCTCTCGACGCCGGTGCGGCCGGACGCCCCCGCGTGGCTTGGGCTCGCGGTCGGCGCGCTGGTCATCGCGGTCATCGTCGCCGCGCAGGCGACCGGCCGGGCGTGGGCGCGAATTGCCGGCGTCGCCCTCGGCATCGGCGCGGGTTGCGCCGCGTGCGCCGCGCTCGGCGGGCTGCACGCGCCGCCGCCCGGCGACGGCGCGTGGCTCACGGCGCTGCGCTGGCTGCCGCACGGCTTCGCGTTTGACTGGGCGCTCGTGCCGCCGTTCGCGTTCGTCTACCTCGTGTCGTCGCTCGAGGCGATGGGCGATATGACCGCCACCTCGCAACTCTCCGGCCTTCCGACGACCGGCGACGAGCACTGGCGGCGACTTTCCGGCGGCGTGTTCGCGGACGGGCTGACCAGTTCGCTCGCCGCGCTCGTCGGCGGATTTCCCAGCACGACCTACGCGCAGAACAACGGCGTGATCCAAATCACCGGCGTCGCGAGCCGCCGCATCGGCTACGTGATGGCGGCGATTCTCCTCGTGCTCGGGCTCGTGCCGGCGGTGGGCCGATGGGTGACGGTGCTGCCGCCCGCGGTGCTCGGTGCGCTCGCGTTGCTGCTCTTCGGCCTCGTCGCCGTCTCCGGTTTGCGCCTCATTGCGGCCGCCGGCCTCGGCCAACGCGAGGGCGTGATCGTGGCGCTTTCGCTCGGGGTTGGGCTCGGGTTGCCCACGCAGCCGGGACTCGTCGCGGGGTTTCCCGCCGTGCTGCGCTCGCTGTTCGAATCCGGCATCTCGGCCGGCGGGCTGACGGCGCTGTTGCTCAACCTCGTCTGGCGACGGAACGTCTAGCGGAACGGCCAGATCTTGAAAAACTCGAGGAAGAAAATCCCGGCGACCGCGTAGCCGAGCGCGGTGAGCTTGCGCGGTTGGCCGAGCGCGACCGCCAGCAACGCGGCCGAGATGAGCCCGAGCCCGATGCCCTCGGCGATGCTGAACGTGAGCGGGATCCCGATGATCGTCAGCACCGCGGGCGTCGCCACGGTGAAGTCCTTCATGTCGATCTCCACGATGGACTGCATCATGAACACGCCGACGATCACCAGCGCCGGCGCCGTCGCGGAGGCCGGGATAATCAGGATTAGCGGCGTCAGAAACAGCGCGAGCAGCATGAGCGCGGCGGTCGTGAGCGTCGTCAGCCCCGTGCGGCCGCCCGCCTCCACGCCGGAGGCCGACTCGATGTAGCTCACGACAGTCGAGGTCCCGCACAGCGCGCTGAGCACCGTCGCGATCGAGTCGGCGACGAGCGCGCGGCCGGCCTTCGGAAGAGTGCCGTCGGCGCGGAGAAATCCCGCGCGCTTCGTCACGCCGATGAGCGTGCCGATGTTGTCGAACATATCCACCAGCAGCAGCGTGAGGATGAGCGGCAGCGCGAGCAGGATGGCGTGGGAGTTGGTGAGAAAACCGAAGGACAGTTTGAGAAACACCGGCGCGGGCGAGGCCGGCAGCGCGAACAGGCTCTCCGGCATCGACGTCACCATGCCGTCCTTGCCCGCGCGCACGAAAAATCCCAGCGCCGTGATGACGCCGATGCTCAATACCATCGCCCCCGGCACGT
>JBEANZ010000825.1:0-12341 GCA_041165185.1 Verrucomicrobiota bacterium
GGAGAATTTTTTCGCGGCCAACGCGATCCCCTCTCACCGCCTGGCCTACGAACGGCTCGCGGGCGAATTTGCGGCGACGACGCGGGCGCTGTTCACCGCGCTCGGCCGCCCCGACGCGATCGTGCCCGTCCCGCGGCTCCGCCGGCAGGCCGATCGCATCTCGGAGGAAATGGTGCGCCGGTTCCTCACGGAGATGCGCGCGTCACTCGGCGGTGGCCGCGCGGCTGAGGGTTGAGAGCTGAGAGTTGAGCGCTCGAACTCCGGCGCAACACCGCGCGTCGGCCGATTGGTAAACAAGCGACGCCGTTTGGTTTTGCCCTCCGCTCTCGGCTTTCCGCTCGCGGCCGCCACGTTTCGGCTCAGCCCGTGCGACCGAAACGGCGCCACAGCCAGAGAAACGGCGTCAGCGGGTAGTAGAGGAAAAACCAGCGGTCGGGCAGCGGCAGCGTGCGCCAACTGAGCGGGGAAAACAGGTGCGGGGAGAGCATCGCGTATTTCGCGCGGAGGCCCTTTTGGAGCCGCACGCGGTAGAGGGATTCGCGCGCCCATTCGCGCACGCCGCTCTTGCCGGCGAGGTCGCGCGAGAGTTGCCGGCGCGCCTCGGCGGTGAGCGCGGCGACGAGGCGCGCCTCGGCCGGGCGCGGCCGGAGGGCGGCCGGCCGCACGTGGTCGAAGAGTTCCTCGGCCAGCGCGGCGGCGGCGAGGAGGGAACGCTCGACCCCGAGCGCACGCGCGCGCGCCACGAGCGCCGCCGGATCCAGCCGCGGGTCGCGCAACAGGAGCGCGGCGTCCACGAGCCAAAAGAGCCGGAACCAACCGTGGCGGGCGCCGTGCTGGAGGTTGTAAAGCGCATCGAGCTCGGGTGCGAGGGTGCGAAACGTGTGCCCGGCGGAGGTGATCGTCACGGTGGTTTCCCAGACGGGCAGCGCGGCGGGCAGGCCCTCGAACCGCCACAGCAGCTCGACGCGGAGATCGGTGGACTCGCGCGTGAACTCGAAATCGCGTTTCAGCCGGAGGAACTGTTGCGTCTGCCGGGGCGTGAGCGGGAAATCGGGCCACGCTAGGCGCAGGCCGGCCGCGACGAAAACATCGCGGGCGCGCGTCGCCTCGCCGACGCGCACGGCCAGATCGAGATCGCCCGCGTGACGCGCGCCGAGGCGGCCGTAGAGGCCTTGCGCGAGCACGAGGCCCTTCACGGCGATCACCTCGATGCCGGCGGCCTCAAGCTGGCGGGCGAGGCGGATCTGCTCGGCGGCGAGCGTCAGCGCGCGGTGGGTGTTGCGCGTCGCGATCTCCGCGAACCGCGCCGCGACCTCCGGCGGACAGTGCGCGGCGAGAGCGGCGGGCAACGCGCCGTGCAGCCACGCGCCGACGCGGTGGCGGTCGACGAGGGCGGCGAATTTTTTCCAGTCGAGCGCGGGCGGCGGCGGCGCGGCACGGCCGTCGAGCGCGGTGCGCAGCAGCGCGAGCAGCCAGGCCAGCTCAGGGGAAAACGGGGCGGGGGCGCGGAGAAGGGCGAGTTCGAGGGCGAGCAGGGGCATCGGAAGGGGGCGGCGGATATTCTAGGGACGTTGCCACAGGCCTCGCCAGATCCAGACCATCGGCGTGAGCGGGTCGTAGGGAAAAAACCAGCGGTCCGGCAGCGGCGCGGTGCGCCATGTCGTGGGGGAAAAGAGATGGGGCGCGGCGGCGGCGAATCTCCCGTGGGCGCGGCGACGCAGGCGCAGCCGATAGGCGAATCGGCGGAGCCATTCGGCGACGCCCTCGTGTTTCTGCGGCCGGCGCGCGATCATGCGACGGGCGTCGGCGACGAGACGGCGGAGGTGTGGCCGGTCGCGCGCGGTCGGCCGAACAGCGGGCGGGCAGGAAACGCCGAGTAGTTCCTCGGCCAGCGCCGCGCCGTGGAGGAGAGCACGGTCGCAATCGACGGCGCGCGCCGCGTAGAGCGTTGCCTCCGCATCGAACCCTGGATCGCGCAGGACGTGGGCGACATCGACGAGCCAGAAGAGCCGATACCAGCCGTGGCGCGCGCCGTGGTGAAAAAGGTAGAGCGCCTCGAGGTCAGCTGGAAGCGTGCGCACGGAGTGGCCGGAGAACTGGCCCGTGACCGCACGGGCGAGGGCGTCTTCGACGGTGGCCAGGCCGCCGAGCTTCCAGCGCAAGTCGAGACGAAGGGTGTCAGCGCGGTGACGGTATTCGAACTCGGGTTTGAGGCGCAGGTATTCCTCTGACTGGCGGGGCGAGAGCGGAAAATCGGGGATGACCCGCTCCCACCCATCCTCGCGCAGGAGCGCGTCGGCGCGGGCGACGTCGGTCGGTCGCGCAAGCAGGTCGATGTCGCCGATGTGGCGTCCGCCGGGGCTTCCATAGAAACGCAACGCAAGGCCGAGGCCCTTGAGTGAAAGCGTTTCCACGCCCGCGTTCTCCAGCCGACGGACTGTGCGGATTTGTGCGGCGGCCACGCCGAGGGCGCGGCGGGCATTGGTCGACACCACGGCGCCCAGCCGCGCCGCCTGCGAGCCGGGAAAATCCGAGATTGGACGCTGGGTAATCCGCGCTTGGACGAGCGGGGCAACGCGGTGGTGTTCGACAAGAGTTGAAAACGACTCCCAGTTTCGCGTCGCCGTCGTGGCAGGGCACTCGCTGTTACGCAGGATCGAGAGCAGTAGTTCGAGTTCCGGGGAAAAAATGGAGCCACGCGAGTAAGGCATCGGGCGAATATCCGGGGCCGGGCGTCCCGAGCAACGACGAATCGCGCCGCTGGCGCACTGCGCCGAGTGCTGCGTTGAGCACCACAGCGCCGGCACAAACAAACGCCGGCGAAGTGAGGGCTGCGCGCAAGAAGTCGGCGCGATTGGCCGAAATCCGTGGGCGGGCGGAAAAATTCAAACTTTTTTATCGACATTACCGTCCGAGCCGTTGGGGTAGCCCGGTTTTCAGGTCGGGCAGGTAAACGGTCTGGAAATCACCACATTCACTCTCACTATCATCCGATTATGCGCTCAATCATCCGTCATTCGCTCCCTTGGCTGGCCATGGGTATGGTCATCGTTTCTCCGCTGTCCGCCGTTACCAACGTGGGCCACGGACGCTTGGTCGGGACCGCCACGGCCCGCCTCGACTCCGATTCTAACGTTTACGTGAGCGGAACCAAGAAGGCGTCCGACATCGTTGGAACCGCCAATGGCGAGCTGCGCTACATCCAAGATGCGAGCGAAGTGACGTTCGAGGCTGGCGTCGGACTAACGGCCTTGGCCTTTGCCGACCACGACGAACTCAATGTCATCGACCCGCGCGTCTCCGCAAAGCTCGGCTACAAGCCGTCCGACAAGACCGATTTCACCTCCGACATTGGCTATGCCCGCAACACCGTTGCCAACGAAGCGCTGAACGATCGCACCAAGTCGAACGACTTTACGTTCAACGCTCAGTTGGAGCAGAACGTGACCGAGAAGCTGGGCCTCCGCGGTCGCATCGGCTATTCTTCCCAGGACTACAGCACGGTGAACTACTCGGACGTATTCTCCTACACTCTCGGCGTCGATGCGGTGCATTACTACTCCCCGAAGCTCAAGTTGATTGCGGGTATCACGACGATTGAGAACTGGACTTCGAATCGTTCGGTGGGTCGCCGGGATCCCAGCGGCAAAGACTGGCGCTACACCGTCGGTGCCGAAGGCGAGATTTCCCCGAAAGTCACTGGCAAGGTCAGCGCCGGTTTGGTTAGTCGCGAGTTCAACACCGCCGGCCTCGAAGATACCAACGCCTTTTACTTCTCTTCCTCGCTCGCATGGGCGGCGGCGGAGAAGACGATCTGGACCCTCACGGCGTCGCAGGACTTGAGCCTCAGCGCTGCGGACCAGTCCTTGAAGTCTTCCGTTCTGGCGATCGGCTTCCAACAGGGCCTTTCGGAAAAGGTGACCCTCGATGGTAGCGTTGGATTTGATCACGCGAACTTCTCGTCGGTCACGCTCCAACGTGCGGTTGGAGCGACGCCCGCGAGACTTGTGCGCTCCTCCCGTATCGACGATGGCGTCGTGTTGCGCGCTCGCTTGAACTACGTTCTGACGGCCGATGTGACCGCTGACCTCTCGGCGGGCTACCGGAATAACGATTCGACCGACGGTTCGGCCAATCTCAAGGCCTCGACCTACGACCGCTTCAACATCGGCGCGGGCCTGTCGGTGCGGTTCTGAACTCGGCTTCAGCCTCCCGTGTGAATTCGACCCGGCGTCGGCCGGGTCATTTTATTTTATCGTATGAATGCTGCACTGCGAATCGGCTTTCTGCTAGCCGCCACCGCGGCGATCTCGGTCGCCGCCGACTCGGGGTCGGCCAAGCTCCGCTACCGGCTGTTCCCAAGGGATCTCATTCGACTCTCGGTTCAGGGCGAACCCGACATGTCCGTTGACCGCCGGTTGGACGGCCTCGGCGAGATCAGTGTGCCGCTGCTGGGCCAAATCAAGGTGGTCGGTCTGACGGTTTCGGAAATGCAGGCGCTCATCGCAAAACGCTACGTGGACGAGGAAATCTACAAGCGCCCCGAAGTGGTGGCGAGTGTCGTTGAATACAGTCCCCGCGAAGTTTCCGTGCTGGGTCAGGTTGGCAAGCAGGGCAAGCAGTCCTTCCCGCCGGAAGCGGCTGGCATTTCGATTGTGGACGCGATTACCTCCGCGGGCGGCTTCACCCGCATCGGAAAAAGCGACGGCGTCCGCGTGACCCGCAAGGACGAGCGCGGCGATGAAAAGACCATCGTCGTCAACGTCGAAAAAATGATCG
Source organism: Verrucomicrobiota bacterium (assembly GCA_041165185.1). Classification (GTDB taxonomy): domain Bacteria; phylum Verrucomicrobiota; class Verrucomicrobiia; order Opitutales; family Opitutaceae; genus JBEANZ01. Next base: position 4,780 of record JBEANZ010000825.1, read on the forward strand.
ACGGGAAGGGCGTTGTATTTGAGCCGTTCACGCTTCAGCCCGGTGATGTTGTCTTCGTCCCGGAACGGGTATTCTAAGCGCCATGGCCAAGCCGCCCACCTCCCGCACCGACGTCGCGTCCAAGAAAAAATCGCCTCCGCCCTCGCCGGGACTAGCGGCGACCGTTGACCTTCGCCAACCCTTCGTGGTGCTCCGCGCCCATCTGTGGGTCGCGCTCGCGCTGACGATTGTCGTTTGCTCGTTGGTCGCCTGGCAACAGGTCCGCCAGCCGAAGCTCTACCTCGCCACCGCTTCGATTGTCGTGGAGCGTGGCGACAAGGGGTCCGCGATCAGTGAGGCCTACGAGGAACGCACGAGCGAGCTTTCCGTTGGCACTCGGCTGGAGCAGATGAAAAGCCCGGAAGTCGCCCAGCGCGTGGCGAAATCGCTCACCGATGCCGAACGCGATCAGGTGTTGGCCGCAGTTGCGTCGGGGCCGGCGTCTCCGGTGCCCAACCCTGATCGCCTGTTGCTTTCGGCCGTCCGTCGCGGCGTGACGATCGAGCGGCGGGTGGGAACGATGCTCATCGAGATTTCCGCCATTAGCCGCGACCCGCAGGTCGCCGCCCTGCTGGCCAACCGCTTCGCCGATCAGGCCATCCGTTACGCCCAGGAGCGTTACAGCTCGGGCACCGATAACTCCCTCAAATTCCTTGGCGAACAGGCCGAGGAGGTCCGTATCAAGGCGGAGGTCGCCGAGCGGCAACTCCAAGCCTATCGCCAAAAACACAACCTCGTTTCCCTCGAGGCGAACCAGAATATCATCGTCGACAACCTCAAGTCGCTCAACGGGAGCGCCACCGCCGCGCGCGTCGCGCGCTTCGCGATCGACGCCACCATTGCGCAGGCGGAGGAAGTGTTGAAGCGCACCAAGGATGCCGAGCAGCTCGCCGCCATCACTAAGTCCGAGGGGCTCTCCGAGATTGCGCGACGGATCGCCGAACTTCAGGGCCGGCGGACCGTGATGAGCGAACGCTACGGCCGGCGCCATCCCTTGATGCAGGAAAACGAGCGCGCCATCGGCGCGCTTGAGAAGCAGCGCGACGAGCTGGCGCAGACCGCGATGGTCAGCCTCCGCGACCGGCGCGACACCGCGATTGCCGAGGAGAAGCAACTCGCCCTGCAGCTTGCGGCAGCGGAGAAGGCGGCCCTCGACCTCGACGCCCTCGGCGTCGAATACAACATCCTCCGCCGCGCCGTCGACAGCCACAAGGCCAGCTACGTGCAGGTGCTCACCCGGCGCAACGACGCGACGCTTAGCTCCCAGATGCGCGGCGTGGCGCTCAAGATTTCCGATTCCGCCTACCCGCCGTCGGTGCCGTTTTCCCCGAACCTGCGCAAGACCGGGCTGTTGGTCGGTGGCCTCGCGGTCCTGATCCTGTTTGGTTATCCGTTTTGCGCGGAACTGTTTTTCGGACGCATCCGAAATGCCTCGGACGTTGAGTTCCACCTCGGCGCCGACGTGCTCGGCGAGGTTGGCTCCGTGCGTCGCACCAAAGAAACGGATCGCCCAATGCTGGTGCGTTCGGAACAGGACGAGGGTGCCACCGAGCAGTTCCGCGCGCTCTACAGCCAACTCAGCCTCAGTTCGAAAATTGATGCCCCAAAGGCCATCCTCGTCACGAGCACGCTGCCGAGTGAAGGCAAGAGCTTCGTGGCCTCCAATCTGGCCCACTCGCTGGTCGCGCATAATCGCCGGACCTTGCTGATCGATGCGGATTTTCGGCGTCCGGCGCAGCATCGGCAGTTCGGCCTCGATAATCGCGCTGGAACTGTTCGATGGCTTGATGAGGGCGGCAAGGTCGAGGGCGATCTGCTCAAGGATCCGCGGCTCGGGATTGTTGAGATTTATCCGGGGCTCTGCCTGCTACGCACGGGCGGAATCAGCCGCAAGGCTAGCGAACTCATGGAGGGCGACCGGCTCCCGGAGCTGTTTCGCGCCCTGCAACGGCAGTTCGACGTCATGATCGTCGATACTCCGCCGGCGGGGATTTTTCCGGACGCCGTCGGGTTCGCGAAGGTGTGCCACGAGTTCATCTACATTTGCCGGTTCAACACCGCCTCGCGACAGGCGGTGCGCGGGGTTCTGGAACGGCTCACGCAGACCGGCTTGGAGTTTCCCGGCGTCGTGCTCAACGCCATGCCCACGGGGCTCGGCGGCTCCTACTACTACAAGGGCTACAGCTACCACAGCGCGAAGTCCTACGCGAAGCACTACGGCGAGCCCGCGAAGAAGTGAGCGGCGTGCTTCGCCGACGTTAGTCGGTGGTGTCGTCAGCAGGCTTGGCGGCGAGCCGCCCGGCGGTCGCCAACAAGAGCGCCCAAACGAGCACGACGGCGGCGTTGCGCAGCGGAAAATCGATCCACGCGTGCAGGGCGACGAGTCCGCAGCCGCCGAGTCCCCATCGACCCGCGAGCGAGGCGCGCCGCCACGAGCGGACGGCGAGCGCGACGATAGGGCCAACCAGCATGAGCGTTCCCAGCCAGCCGGTTTCGGCGAGCGTGTGCAGCCAATCGTTGTGGGCCATGTCGAAGCGGTCCGTCACCCGGCCGTCCGGGCCGCGGAGATAGTTGCCGTGGAAAAGGGGAAACACGATTTCATAGGCGCCCGGGCCCCAGCCGAACCACGGACGTGCGGCCGCCATGCGCCACGTGTCTCGCGTGACGAGCGTGCGCAGCTCGAACGCCCCCCCCTCGAGCGGGCGCTCGAGTTGCGTCCGCGTCCGCTCGAAGTCGCGCAGGGCCGTCGGTGCGTAGGCGGCGGCACCGAAGCCGACGATCAGGGCCATCGCGCCGAGCGGGATTAGCGGGATCCAGTTGCGGGTGCCCGACGTCCGTTGCCGCCACCACAGCACCAGACCTGTCGCGAGAAACGCCCCGAGCAACGCCAACGCGAACAGCGCACCGGAGCGCGAGCCCGGCAGCGGCAGCGTGACGAGCGTCAGCACGCCCGCCGCGCCGTAGAGGCAAGCCCGTCCGCGTGCCCGCGGATCGCCGGCGAGCACGCCGGGCCAGGCTTCGAGGGCCAACGCGAGCCCGGCCGTCGCCGAGAGCGCGCCAAACGCGGCCCAGTGGTTCTTGTAGAAAAACGTCGCGAAAAAATAGGTCGATTCCGGCGGTTCGATGAACCCGAGGGCAAGGTCGGCCCCGGAAAGTCGAAACCACGCGCCGACCAACGCGAGCGCGAGGCCGTTGAGCGCGATGGCGGACCAGAGCGCACGTGCGCCGGATGCACCGCGGACCAGCGCGCAGGCTGCGCCGCCGAGGGCCAGCGGAAACAACCAATACCGCAGGTCCGAGATCGTGTGATCATGGTCGACGGTGGTGGGGAGCCAGCGGATCCAGTCCGGTCGCGGGATCCAGCCGCCGGACGGAGCGGGGGAATGGCTCGGGTTCAGCAGGGCCACGCCACAGAAGGCGATCCACAGGACGAGCGGCGCGAACGGCCACCACCCGACGCGCTCGCCTTCGCGTTGCCGCGCGATTGGCAGGGCAAGGGCGAGCAACGCCAGCGCGTGCAACCACGGCTGCGCCCAGTCGGCTCTTCCGCTCAAGCCCCACGAACTGAGCAGCACGAGCGCGCCGGCGACGATGACGAACCCGCCTTCCGAGGGCGCGAGGCGGGAGGGTTCGGCGGAGGAGCGGCGGCGGGACGAGGGGAAGCGGGACACGACGGGTCGCGAGCAGGCGCACGATGCGCGGATCGCGCAAGGGGGAATTGGTCACGGGACGAGCGGCGGGCTTGCGTTGGCGCCGCGGCGTGAGGTTGAGTGAGAGAAAATCGAAATGAAATTTCCGTCGTCGCTTTCCGTCGCCGCCCGATCCGCCAGGACCGCGCGTCGCGTTTGCCGTCATGGCGACTGACGCCGCGAAAGTCCCGGTTTCGATCCTGGTGCCCGTGAAAAACGAGGCCGCCAATCTCCCGCGCTGTCTCGCCAGCGTGCGCTGGGCCGCCGAGGTCTGGGTGGTCGATTCGCACAGCACCGACGGCACGCCCGCGATCGCGGCGGCGCACGGGGCGCGGGTGGCGCAGTTCGAGTTTGGGGGCGTGTGGCCGAAGAAAAAAAACTGGGCGCTCGCGTCGCTGCCCTTCGCGCACGAGTGGGTGTTCATCCTCGATGCGGATGAGGTGCTGCCGCCGGAGGCCGAGGCGGAGTTCCGCGGCATCGCGACCGACGCCGCCCACCCGGTCGACGGGTATTGGATCAACCGGAGGTTCTTCTTCATGGGGCAGTGGTTGCGGCACGCGTATTATCCGAATTGGAACCTGCGGCTCTTTCGCCACGCGCTCGGCCGCTACGAAAAACTCACCGACGCCGCGACCGCGAGCGGCGACAACGAGGTGCACGAGCACATCATCGTGCGCGGCGATCGCACGGCGCGGCTGCGCTCCGAGATGGAGCACTACGCCTTTCCCTCGATCGATGTGTTTGTGGAGAAACACAACCGCTACTCCAACTGGGAGGCGCGCGTCGCGGCGGAGGAGGCGTTGGGCAACGGGCTCCAACTCGCCGCGGTGAGCCGGCGCCGGCGGCTCAAGCGCTGGGCGCGGCGGCTGCCCTTCCGCCCGTGGCTGCGTTTCGCCTACGTTTATCTTTGGCAACGCGGATTTCTCGACGGCGCGGCCGGCTACTATTTCGCGCGGCTGCACGGGATGTATGAGGCGCTGTCGGTGATGAAAACCGAGGAGCTGCGGCGCGCCGCGCGGGCGGGACGAAAGCATGAGTGAGCCGGCGCAGGCGGCGGACGGGGCGGCGCGTTTCGAGCGCGTGCTCGGCGTGAATTTTTTCTGCGGTTCGGCCGAGGCCGCGTGCGCGCGCGCGGCAGTCGGTGGACTCGTGACCGCGCCGTCGGGACCCGGTCTGGCCGGCGATTTGGTGAGCGATGCCGCCTATCAATCGGCGCTGCTTGAGAGTGACACCGTGCTCACCGACTCGGCCTTCATGGTCGGGCTGTGGTGGCTGCGGACGGGACGGCGCCTGCCGCGCACGTCGGGGCTCGCGTTCATGAACGCCTGGCTATGGCGCGACGAGATGCGGCGACCCGGGGCGGTCGTGTGGGTGATGCCCACCGCGGCGGAGGCCCGGCACACCCGGCGCTGGCTCGCGGCGCACGGATTCCCGGCCGACGAGGGAAATTTTTTCGTCGCGCCGCACTACGCTCCCGGCCCGGTCGACGATCCGGCGCTGCTGGCGTTTGTCGAGGCGCGCCGTCCCGCCGTGGTCTATTTCGCAATCGGGGGCGGCGTGCAGGAGCGGGTGGGGCACTTCCTGCGGCGACGCCTAAGCTACCGGCCGGCGATTCTCTGCCTCGGGGCGGCGCTCGCGTTTATCACCGGGGCGCAGACCAACATCCCCGCGTTCGCGGATCGGTTTGGGCTCGGGTGGCTCTGGCGCGTGGCGTCGGATCCGCGTCGCTACGGCGGTCGCTACTGGCGGGCGGCGCGGCTGGCTGGACTGGTGTTGCGGTATGGCGCGGAGTTGCCGCCGGTGCGGCGGTGAGCGGATGCGCCCGATGGGCGTCGGCGGGGAAGTTCGCGTTTGCCATTGCGGCACGCGGCTAGCTTGAATGCGCGCCCTTCACCGTGATTGATCGTCGCAGCTCCGGAGTTTCCACCTTGCACGCCGTGCTTCTGGCGGGCGAAGCCGTGGCGTTGTGGACGGGCATGGCGGTGGCCGTGGGCTGGGTGCGGCCGAGCGGGTTTACGACGCTCATTCCGCTGCCGGCCTACCCCATCTTCATCGCCCTCGGCGTGCTCATCGTGATGGGCACCATCAATCGCGATAACGTCAACCTGCTCGACCCCGGCTGGACCGACGCGATGCACCTGGCGTTTCGGCAAACGCTGGGCGTGGCGGGCGCGGTGCTCGCGCTCGCCGTCGGCATGAAGGATCCGGGCCTGAGCCGGTTGTTCATCGCCGCGTATTTTCCGGTCCTCGCGGTGTGCTTCGTCTTCTTGAACCGCTGGCAACCGGGCTGGCTGACGCGTTTGCTTTTTGGCGGGGCCGCCCGCCTGCCCACGCTCATCCTTGGGGAGGCGGCTTTGTTTCCGGAGCTGGCCCTGTGGTTGAAATCACGGGAAAAATTTGGACTCCGGCTCGCGGGTCGCGTGACCTATGCGGGCGCGGTGCCGCCGCTGGCCGAGTTGCCGGTCGTCGGGGATTTTGCCGATCTGAAGTCCGCCATCGAGCAGACCGGCGCGCGCCAGGTGCTGATGATCAGCCTGCCGCACACGCCGGCGGATGCCGAACACCTCGCGCGGACCTGTGCGAGTTGCGGGTGCCGCCTGCTCATCCACAACAACCTCACGCTCCAACTGAGCTATCCCCTGCGTGTGCTGATGCAGGATGGCTATAGCTTTCTCGCGTTTCAGGACGAGCCGCTGGAGGACCCGCTGAACCGCGGGCTGAAGCGCGCGCTCGACATCGCCGTGTCGCTGCCGGTTGTCCTCTTCCTGCTGCCGCCGATGATCGCGCTGGTTTGGTTCATGCAACGGCGACAGGCGCCGGGCCCCGTGTTCTTTTTTCAGGAACGCTCGGGGCGGGGCGGACGGATTTTCCGCATCCTGAAGTTTCGCTCGATGCGCTGGTCGCCCGTCGCCGACGACCGGCAGACTTCGGCCGGCGACCCGCGGGTGTTTGCCTTCGGGCGGTTGATGCGCCGGATGAGCATCGATGAGGTGCCGCAGTTCATCAACGTCCTGATGGGCGAGATGAGCGTGGTCGGTCCCCGTCCGCATTACGTCCGGCACGACGACATGTTCGCCGAGTCGGTCAACGAATACCGCGTGCGGTTCTTCGTGAAGCCGGGCATCACCGGTCTGGCCCAGGCGCACGGGTTTCGCGGCGAGATTCACACGGCGGAGGCGATTCACCAACGGCTCCAACTCGACCTCCTCTACATCCACACCTGGTCCGTCTGGCTGGATCTCGCCATCATCGCTCGCACGGCGCGGCAGGTCGTGATCCCGCCGCCGGCGGCGCGATAAGGCACCGCGCGCAGACTAATTGCCGCGATCCCAAGAAATTCGCTTGTGTCGGCTTTCCTATTTCAACATGAGTCTCGCCGCTTCACGAAAACGGTCCGGCTAATTTTAACTTCCTCCTTCTTCCATCATGAAAATGCTTAAGTTCACCATCGTTCTGAGTTTGCTGACGGCGACCTTCGCCTTTGGTGCCGCCTCGGCTCCGCAAGCGACCATCGTCGCGGTCAAGGGTGCCGCCTCTTTCACCCCGTCGGCCGCAGGCAAATCGCAGCCTGCCACCAAGGGCGCGACCATCTCCGAGGGCGGCACGGTTGACACCTCCGTCGGCGGTGAAGTCTCGATCAAGTTTTTCGACGGCACCGTGACCGTCGTCCAAGGCAAGACCTCCCTGACGCTTGAGACCCTGAAGCTCAACGCCGGCAAGGAAGTCACCCAGCTCAATCTCCGCTCCGGCTCGCTCGTCGCGACCCTCGATCCGGCTAAGAAGGACACCACGGATTACAAGGTCCGCACCCCGAAGGGCGTCGCCGCCGCGCGT
>JBEANZ010000826.1:0-10205 GCA_041165185.1 Verrucomicrobiota bacterium
CCCCCCCCCCCCCCCCCCCCCCCCCGCTGTCGACGGCGGAGGATTTGGTGGTGTTCGGCTCGGCGCTGTTGCAGCCGGGATTCCTGAAGGCGGAATCGCTGGCGCAGATGTTCACGCCGCAACGTCCCCGCAGCGGCAAGCCGAGCTCGTATGGCATCGGCTGGGGCATCGTCAGCAACTGGCGGGGCCGGACCTACTACCTCCACGGCGGCGACCAACAGGGCGCCACCGCGCACCTGTTGATTTTGCCCAAGGCGAAGATCGTGATCGCCGTGCTCTGCAACCTCTCCAAGGCCCCGCTGCTCAGTCGGGAAGATCCCGTGCTCCTGGTGAAATGCTTCGACGTCCTCGCCCCGCCGGAGCCGAAGCGCCCGTGAGGGCGGGCCGATTTCGGAAAACTCGTGGCGCCTGCCATGTCGGTCGGCGTGTGAGCGCGGGGAGCGGATTTGGCGGTGGCACTAAGGTTTGTTCCGTGTGTCCGTTGTCCCCGCATGACGGCCAAGTCCCCACTCGTCGCGACGACGCTCGCGTTGGTTTTGCTCGGCGCCGGCTTCGCCCTCGGACGCCAGTGGCCCGCTTCGAAAAACAGAACGTCCCCTCCCGCCCCGCCGCCCGCCCGAGTCGTCGACACCACGCCGCTCCCGCCCATCCCACCCGTCGAGGCCGTCACACGTCGCCTCGACCTCACGCGCAAACCGCCGCTCGCGGAAGTCGTCGCCGCGATCGAGCGTGTCGGGCGCGTCGGCGTGTGGCAGATGAACAAGCAGTGGGAAATCATCCTCAACGCCCTCGACTCCGCCGATCTGCCGCCCGTGCTCGCGGCCGTGGACAAGCTCCCCACCGGCCCCGCCCGCGGGCAACTCCGCCACCCGGTCTTCTCCCGCTGGGCCGAGTGCGATCCGGCGGCCGCGATGGCCGCGGCGCGCACGACCGGCCTCGCCGGTGAACAAGAAGCCGCCGCCAACGCAGCCATTCAAGGCTGGGCCTACACGGACCCGAATCAGCTCGCGCAATGGGCGCGCCAACTCCCGCCCGGCCTCACGCGCGACACCGCGCTCGGCGCCGTGTTGAACCAACTCGTCGCCGCCGATCCGAAGGCGGCGCTCGCGTTTGCCCGCGAGGCGGGGCTCACCGCGGGTAATGAGCAGCTACTCACGAAGCTCTTTTCTTCACTCGCCTCCCACGATCCGGCGTGGGCTGCCAATGAGGCGGCAAAGACGCTAACCGGCACGCAACGTGCCGCAGTCTTCCGCGCAATCGCCGGCGCCTGGGCCACGCACGATCCGAGGGCCGTGCTTGTCTGGGCACGCTCGCTCGAAAATCGCCTCGAACAATCACTCGTCGCCAAGCCCGCGCTTGAGTGTTGGGCGCGGACGGATCCAAGAGCAGCCGCCACGTTCGCCCTCTCGTCGGATCTGCTCGTGCCACGCGATGGCGTGCTCCAGTCAGTCGTCGTCGCCTGGGCAAAGTCCGACGTAACGGGCGCGCTTGCTTGGCTCGACGCCGTCGAGCAACCCCTCGTTCGCCAGTCCACCTTTGCGAGTGTTGCAAAGCAATGGTCTACGACGGATCCTGCGGCGGCGCTATCCTACCTGCGAACCCATCCCGCCCTCCGCAGCCAAAACCTCGCGCAGGAACTCGTCAGCGAGTGGGCCATGCGCGACCCGACGGCCGCCGTAAGCTACGTCCGCGCCCTGTCGGCTGACGGCGAGCGCGATACTCTCGTGAGCGCCGCGTTCTCCGGCTTCGGAATTTCCGATCCGCGCGCGGCGCTCGCGGCGTTGGATGCGTTGACCGCCGGCCCCCTGCGCACGGGCATTGCCAGAGGCCTCGTCAGCCAGCTCGCACGCCGCGACGCCGAGGGCGCGCTCAACTACGTAAGAACCATTTCGTCCCCGCTGGAGCGTGCTCAGACGCTGCGCAATATCGTTTCCTACCTCGCCATCGAGGACCCGGTGATGGCCGGCGCCTACGCCCTCGCACTCCCGATTGGCCCGATGCAGACCGACGCGATCAAGAACGTCCTTCTCGCCTACACCGACCGTGACCCGAAGGCCGCGCTCGCATGGGCGGAGCGACTCCCGGAGGGCGCGACGCGCGAAAACGCGCTGCGCGAACTCCCCGGCCGCCTCGCGACGAGCGACCCGGCTGCTGCGGCGGCTCTCCTCGACCTCCTTCCCGCCGGCTCGACCCGAGATTCCGCGATTACCGAAGTGGCCAGCCACTGGGTGCATCGCGACCTCGCTGCGGCGCTCGCGTGGATGCGGCAACTGCCGCCCGGCCCAAGCCAACGCGCGGCTTTCAGTCGGATCTGTTGGCCCTGGGTGGCGAACGACCCGCAGGCCGCGCTCACGTTTGTCCTCGCTCTTCCCGTCGGCCCCGATCGGGACGGTAGCGTCTACAGCGTCCTTGCGCGCTGGCAGCAACTCGATCCTCAGGGGGCATTGTCATGGGCGCAGCGCCAGCCCGACGGCGAGCTGCGAGAAACGATGCTTGTCCATCACATCAATTCGCTAGGAGGACGATCGCCGCAGGAGGCCGCGCGCTTGATCGCGAGCCTACCCGAGGCACGACAATTTCAAGTCACCCGAAACCTTGCGGGTCAGTGGGCCGCGACCGATCCCGCGAGCGCCGCCAACTGGGTGGCAACTCTTCCGCCCGGCCCCGCCTACGACTATGGAGTGGGACAGATCGCCGTGAACTGGATCGGCGCTAATCCTCAAGCCGCAGGCAGTTGGCTCCTGACTCAGCCCACCTCACCAGCACGGGATGGGGCGATCCACACCCTCATCGGCACGCTCCTGCCAAAAGGCCCCGAACTTGTCGCGCCATGGATCGCCGCCATCAGCCAGCCGGATTCGCGCAACAACGCGATCGAGAATCTCGCGCGCCAATGGTTGCAGGCCGACCGCCGTTCGGCGGAAACGTGGCTGGCGGGGACGGCGTTGCCGGACGAGCGCAAGCGGCGTTTGCTCGCGCAGTAAATCGCCGCCCTACGGCGTGTAATACGGCCCCATCACCTCGATGATCTTCGCGAGCAGCGCGGCGGCGTCGACCTGGCCGGTGTGGCGCCAGAGGATTTTGCCGCCGGGCGCCACGAGCACCGTGTGCGGGAGCGGGCCCGGCCACGCCGGGTCGAGCGCGGCGATGAGGGCGTCGGCGCTCGCCTCGGTGTAGAGGAAGTTGGTCGCCTCGCGGCCTTCGGCCTTGAGGAGGCGCTTGAGGCGGTTCGGCGGCGCGGCGTGGTTTTGCTCGAGGAATTTTTTCGCCGCCGCTTCCTGCTTCGGGTCGTCCATGCTGATCGAGATGAACTCGAAGTCGCGGTTGCCGAGGCGGCGCGCGAGCGAGACGAACTCGGGGAACTCCGCCACACACGGCGCGCACCACGTGGCCCACACATTGATCAGGCGGAGGCGGTTCGAGGGATTTTTCGCGAGCGCGGCCACGCCGGCCGCGTCGATTTTCGCGAGCGGCACGGGCTCGGCTTTCCATTTCTCGTCGGCCTTGGCGACGTCGGCGCGCTTGTAGTTCCACTTGGTGGAGCAGCCGAGGACGGGCGTCGTCGCGACGGAGACGAGCTTGCCGGCGAGGAGTTCGACGACGGCGTTCCGGGCGTCGAGCGACTTCACGGTCTTCGGGTCCTCGAAGCGGGAATCGTCGACGCGGCCGACGTAGCGGAGCTTCCGCGCACGATCGAAGATGAAGACGTGCGGGGTCGCGAGGCAGCCGTAGGCCTTGGCGGTGGCCTGCGTCTCGCCGTCGTAGAGATAGGGAAACACGAAGCCCTTTTCCTGCGCGTAGAGTTTCATCTCGGCGGGGCCGTCGTTGTATTTGCTGTAGCCGAGCTCGTCGATGCGGACGCTGTCGGGGCTGTTGGGGTTGATGGCGACGACGGTGAGGCCCTTGCCGGCGAATTCTTTCGCGAGCGGAATGAGGCGGTTTTCGGCGGCGTGCGAATAGGGGCAGTGGTTCGAGAGAAACGCGACCATGAGCAGCTCGGATTTCGCGGCGGGAAAATCGGCGAGCGTGTAGGTGCGGCCGTCGATGCCGGTGAGCTTGAAGTCGGGCGCGGCGTCGCCGAGCGCGAGGCGCTTCGCGTCGGGCGGGAGGAGCGACTCGTAGTTTTCGGCGGCGGGGGCGGGGGAAAAAACAAACGCGGCGGCGAGGAGGGCCACGGCGAACGAGCGGGACGGGAGGGGGAGTTTCATGGGGAAGGGAGGAGAGAACGTTGAACGGAAAAACGATCAGGGCGCAGGCGCGGATGCCGACGGCGCGGGCCCGAGCGCCGTGCGCCGTCGCGTGGCGGCGGCGATGTCCGCGTCGAACTGGAGCAGGCGGGCCTCCTGCTTGCGGCGCACTTCGGCGAGGCGCGCGATCGAAGCGGTGTCGTCGGCGCGGGTGGTGAGGCGGGAGTTCTGCTCCATCGCGGCGGCGAGGCCGGCGCGGTCGGCGCCGAGGCGGCGGATTTTCGCCGTGTAACCGAGGCGCAACACTTCGCGCGCGGCGAGGCCGTCGATGCGGCCGCGCGCGACGGTCGCGACCGCCTCGCCACCGGTCGCGAGGTTGGCGGCCATGATTTCGAATTTTATTTCCTGCACGGCGTCGTCGAATTCCCGCCAGCCGTCGCGCGTGAAATCCGAACCGACGCCGATGCGCCACGTGGCAAACGCCCCCGCCGTGTCGGCCGTGACCACGACGGCGAGCGGATCGGCGGGCGCGCAACCGGCCGCGAGCAGGCCGGCGCAGGCGAGCAGCGCGGGAAAAATTCGGCGGCGGGAAGCGGGCACGAAAAAAAAACGCGGCCGCGATCGCCGCGCGGAGTTTACCCCATCGCCGCGAGCAGCCCGCGCACGTAGCCGAGGGATTCGGCGAGGCCGGTGATGGGGTTGCCGGTGGGTTTTTCGTATTCGAGGGAGGCGACGCCGGCGTAGCGGATTTCGCGCAGCGCGCGGAGGATGCCGCGCACGTCCATGCGGCCCGCGCCGATCTCGGCGGGGATGTCTTTGTCGGAGCCGGGGATCGCGTTGGAATCCTTCAGGTGCACGTCGTAGAGGCGCGCGGCGCAGCGGCGGACGGCCTCGGCGGGATCGGCGTTGGCGCGCATGGCGTGGCCGACGTCGAGGCAGAGGCCGATGCGGGCGTCGAGCGGCGTGACGGCTTTCATCACGTCGTAGGGCGAGGGGTAGACTTTGTCCTCGGGGCCGTGGTTGTGGATGGCGAGGCGCTGGTCGTATTCCTTGGCGAGTTTCTCGACGAGGGGGAGCGCGTTGAGGTCGGGCTTGCAGACGATGGTCGGGAGCTTGGCGAGCCTGGCGTTCTCGAACGCCTTGCGGCAGGCGGCCTCGTTATTCTTGAACGCGACGACGCCGGTGCCGGTGATCGTGATCCCGGCGGCGGCGCATTTCGCGACGACCGCGCCCACCTGCTCGGGCGTCGCGGTCTCGAGGTCGAGGTGGGCCTTGAAAAACGCCACGTGGGGGAGGCGCAGCGCCTTGAGCGCCGTGATGAGTTCATCGACGGCGATCGCGCGTTGGCCGTAGGTCGCGCAGCCGAGGCGCAGGGGCGACGGCGCGGGCGCGGCGGCGGGGGCCGCGGCGGCGAGCGCGCGGGCATCGAGGAGCGGCAGCGCGAGCGCGCCGAGGGCGGCGGCGCGCAGGGCGTCGCGACGAGTGAGGGAGGCGGCGTGGTTCATGGGGGGGAAGATCAGGGGCGGCGTCCGGCGTGACTAGGTTTTCAACGCGGCGAATTTCCGGAGAAACTTCAACGCCACCTCGAACTCGTGCGGCAGCGGCGCGCGCAACGTGAGCGGCTCGCGCGTGACCGGGTGCGTGAGCGTGAGCTCGCTCGCATGCAGCGCGAGGCGCGCGAGCAGCGGCTTCTCCTCGTCGCGGCCCTTGTAGCCGCGCTTGAGATCGGAGAGGCGCAGCGCGATGTCGGGCACGCCGTAAAACGCGTCGTTGAGGATCGGCGCGCCGGCGGCGGCGAGGTGCACGCGCAATTGATGCGTGCGGCCGGTGAGCGGGCGGCACTCGAGCCAGACGTAGCCGTTGTGCGCGGGCGTCGCGCCGCGGCCCCAACTGCGCGCGCCGCCGAAGCGCTCGAGCGTGCGAAACTCCGTGAGGCACTCCTTGCCGCCGCGCCGTTTGAAGACCCGCATCCGCCCCGGCTGCGCCTCGTCGGCGCCGAGCGCGAGGTCGACCGCAAACGCGTCCGGCAACAGCCCCGTCGCGTCGCGGATCGGGGCGACGACCTTCATCGCGTGTTCGACCGGCAGCACGACGGCGAGAGCGTGGTAGGTTTTCTGCACGGTCTTCGACTGAAACTGGCCGCTGAGAAAATCGAGCGCGGGTTTCGTCTTCGCGCAGAGCAACACGCCGCTCGTGCCGGCGTCGAGGCGGTGGACGTTGGCCACCGTCCGCCCATGGCGCGGGTGCGCGTGGACGAGCGCCATGAGGTTTTCGCGCTGTTTGTCCCAGCGGTCCGGCGCGACGAGCAGGCCGCTCGGCTTGTCGAAGGCGACGAGCGCGTCGTCCTCGAAAATCACGGGGGGCAGCGGCATGGGCGCGACGATGGCGACGCGGCCGGCGCGCGCGCAACCACGGAAAAAAATCGTCACGTTTGCGCGCCGCCGGAAATTCGCTTGCCGCTCCCCGCGCGACGCCGCTGCCTCACGCGCACTCCGCGCGATGCCCGACTGGCCGAAAAGTTTCCACACGTTTGGCGTCAACCTGCGCACCGCCGCGATGGAGTGGCGCCTCCGGAAAAAGCGCGGCGCCGTCGCGCAACAGGAGCGTTGTTTCGCCGCGCTGCTCGCGCCGCTCGCGCGCGCCGCGGTCTGGCGCGAGGCCGGCGTCGAGGCCGGGATGCGTTACGAAAAATTCCGCGCGCGCGTCGCCCCGCGCACCTACGAGCAGCTCGCGCCCGAGATCGGGCGGATGCGCCGCGGCGAGGCCGATGTGCTCTGGCCGGGGCGCTGCGCGTTTTTCGCGACGACGCCCGGCACGACGGGCGCGCCGAAATTTCTTCCCGTCACCGAGGAACACCTCGCGCACGTGCGCCGCGCGAGCTACGACGCGCTCCTCTACTACACGGTGCGCGCGCGCCACGCCGCCGTGGTGCGCGGCCGGCACCTCTGGCTCGGCGCGCCTGCGGAGCTCGTCCCGCTCGAGGAGGCGAAACCCGCCGCCGCTTTCGCCGGCGATCTCGCCGGCATCGCCACGCTCGGCCTGCCCGCGTGGGTCGAGCGCCACGTGTTCGAACCCGACCCCGCCGCCGCGCTCCTCGCCGACTGGGATGCCCGCCTCGCCGCGATCATCGCGCGCACGAAGACGCGCGACGTCACCCTCCTCGCCGGCCTGCCCACCGCCGCGCTGCACCTCGCCTACGCGCTCGGCGAAGACGCCTGGGCCGCGAAGCGCCGCCTCCGCGATCTCGAGGCGCTCTGGCCCAATCTCGAATGCCTCGTCCACCACGGCCAGTCCGCCGCGCCCTATCGCGACGAGCTGCGCACGCTCCTCGGCCCGACCGTGCGGCTCCACGAGGTCTACGCGGCGGCGGAGGGTTTCATCGCCACGCAGGACGGCGAACCCGCCGCCGGCCTCCGCCTAATGGCGGACGCGGGCGTGTTTTTTGAGTTCATCCCGATGGCCGACTACGACGAAGCCCGCCTCGATCGGTTGGGCGAGAAAGCCGTCCCGCTCGCCGGCGTGCAAGCCGGCGTCGATTACGCCGTCCTCCTCACCACACCCGCCGGCCTCGTGCGCTACGCGCTCGGCGATGTCGTGCGCTTCGTCACCACCGCGCCGCCGCGCCTCGTGCCCGTCGGCCGCACGCGCCTGTGGCTCGACGCGTTCGGCGAACACGTCCACGAGCGCCAGCTCACCGACGCCCTCGCGCTCCACTGCCAACGCCACGCCTGGCGCGTCGTGAATTTCCACGTCGCCCCGCTCTTCGCGCGCGGCAACACCCTCCAGACCCGCGGCCGCCACGAATGGTGGATCGAGCTCCAACCCGGCACCGTCACGACGCCCACCGGCCCCGCGCTCGCCGCCGCGCTCGACGCCGACCTCGCCCGCCTCGCGCCCCGCTACGCCGAACGCCGCCAGTCCGGCCTGATCGACGCCCCCTACGTCCGCCTCGTGATGCCGGGCGTCTTCGAACACTGGCAACGCTTCCACACCCGCTGGGGTGGCGCGCACCGGATACCCCGCTGCCGCAGCGACCGCCTCATCGCCGACGAGATGGCTGGCATCACGAACTTCGCCGCCGACTGAGCGCGTAGCGGCGGGCGTCCCTGCCCGCCGAGAATGGTCGGCCGCGCGGCGACCCACCGCACGCGCTCGCCGCCACTCGCAACACACCCGCGCCATCGCGCCACGCGGGTTGCGCGCGCTACGCAGCAATCTTTTTCATGCCACGGATTTCGCGCCCCGCCGCGCGCCCGCTGGCACACGCGCTGCTAAACACGGGTCCCCGCCACAAGCGGGAAATCGGGTAGCGTGAAACCGGCGCAAGCCGGCAGAGAAAAAACTGGGGCCGGCGTTAAGGGGTTATCGCCGGCCCCTTCTCGTTTTCAAAAACGTCCGGCCGGCGACACCGCACCCGCCTTCCCGACTCCTCCGGTCGAGCCACTGCGGATGGACACGCACGCACGCGAACCAAGGAAAACCTCGGCCGTGTTTCCCGGCGCAACCTCCGCTTGCCGATGGGTCTGGGCCGCGCGACCCCTGCCTAGGCCCTAGCTCCTATTCGCGTCGATTCGCGTCCATTCGCGGTTCACCCGCCTCAGCCCTTCAGCACCGCCAGCACCTTCTGCTCGTAAGTCTCCGTAGGCTCCGCGCCCTGCTTCCGGTCGCGCACCTTGCCGTCGCGGTCGATGAGAAACGTCGTCGGGATCGCCTCCATGCCGCCGAACGCCGCCTGCACCGTGTCGTCGCCCATCACGATCGGGTAGTTGATCTGAAACTTGGCCATGAACGGCTTCACCACCTCGGGCCCACCCTCGTCGAGCGACACGCCGATGATCACCAGCCCGTCCTTGCCATACTTCCGCTGCAACTCCGCGTAGCCCGGGATTTCCATCCGACACGGCCCGCACCACGTCGCCCAAAAATCGATCACGACCACCTTGCCCTTGAACTGCGCCGAATCGACCACCTGCCCGTTCACATCCTTCAGCCGCCACACCGGCGCCGGCCCGATCACCGGCAGCGCCGCGAGCTTGGCCGGCGCGGCCGCGCCCCCGGCGGCGGAAGCCTCGGCGCTTTTCTTGGCGCACGACGAAAGGCCCGGCGCGAGCGCCAGCACGACGATCGACGCGAACGGAAAAAGGGAACGGAGTTTCATGGGGAAAAAGTGGAGCCGAAGCTGCACGTGAGAGCCGCCGCCGCAACCTTTCTTCCCGCGCGCGCACCCGCGCCGCGGCTCACGACTCGCGCATCTCCGGCAAATCCAGCCCGAGCGTCTCGATGAATTTCTTCATCGCCGGCGTGAGCACGCGCCCCTTGCGGTGCAAGATCGCCAGCGGCCGCGTAAACGCGCGGCCCTTGAAATGCACCATCGCGAGCGTCCCCTGCTTCACCTCCTGCGCCACCGTGGCCTGCGGCACGATCGCGATCCCGTGGTCGATCTCCACCGCGCGCTTCACCGTCTCGATGTTGTCGAACTCCATCACCGGTTCGATCTCCAGCTTGTTCTCGCGGAAGATCACGTCGACGGCCTTCCGCGTCGGGATGTCGGGGTCGAACCCGATGAACTTCAGCGCCGCGAGGTCCTTCACCTCGATCTCCGCGCGCTTCGCGATCGGATGCTGCGGATGCGCGATCACCACCAGGTGGTCGTTGCGGAAGGGCAACACCTCGATCTGCCGCTGCTTGACCGGGAACGCCACCAGCCCGAAATCCACCGCGTTGTGCAGGATGTCCTCGTAGACGAGGTTCGACCGGCGGTATTCCACGCGCACGTTCACCGAGGGGAAATCGTGGAGGAATTTCTTGATGAACGGCGGCAGCTCGTGCAGCCCGATCGAATAAATCGTCGAGATGCGGATCGTCCCGCTGATCACCTTCTTCATCTCCTGCAGCTCCGAGAGCAGCTTCTCGTAAGTGTGGAGCATCTCCTTCGCGGCGTCATAGACCCGCTGGCCCTCGCGCGTGAGTTGAAACTGTTTTTGACTGCGATCGATGAGCAGCGTCTTGAAGTGCCGC